>NZ_LKKW01000010.1 GCF_001891165.1 Streptobacillus ratti
TTTTGGAATTTAGGATATATATTCTTAATGGTGAATAAGCTCCTAAGCTAACTAGATTACAAAACTTCATCTATTTTTTTATCAATTCAAGTAAATTTTTATCACCATAAATTTTTTCCCAATCTGATTCAAATTTTTCTATACTCCAATCTGTGTATGGATGATATATTAATCTTTCAAATACTTCCGTTCCAATTGTAACCGATTTAGCTCCAGCAAGCATTACTTCATGCACTTGTCTAACATTTTTAAATGATGCTCCAAATATCTTGGGTTCAAAAACTCTCTTATATCTTCTAAAACATTCTTCATCACTTATTCTTGTATTATCTAATATTTTTTGTGCATCTTTTACTATTTCTATTCCACTTTCTCCTATATTATCTGATCTATTTATATATGGTGCCATGTATTCTGCTCCAGCTTCTGCTGCCATTATTATTTGTTGTGGTGACAATATCCCTGTTGCTGTTATTTTATATCCTTCTTTTGAAAGTTCTTTCATAGCTTTAATTCCCTGTTCTGTAACAGGTATTTTAGCATATATATTTTCTCCAAAAGTTTTTACTAACAATTTAACTTCTTCTATCATTATTTCAAATGTTTTACCTATTACTTGTATATGTATTAACTTATCTTTACCAAGTATTTCTTGTATTTCTTGAATAATTTCTTTAAAATTTCTATTTTCTTTAGATATTATACTTGGATTAGTAGTTATTCCAATTATAGGGAAAATATCATTTATTTTCTTGATATCTTTTATATTAGCTGTGTCTAAAAAATATTCCATATATTTTTATCCTCCTATTATAACATTTAATCCTTTAGATTCTATATATGTTTTTATTTCTAAGATTCTTTTTTTTGATGGTAATTTAGTATCACTTAACTTATAAATCCTATCTAATAATTCATATTTAGAAACTCCATAATTATGATAAGGTAAAATGTGTATTTCTTTAATATTATTCTTTAAAACTATTTTTAAAATTTCATCTATATTTTGAATACTATCTGTATATCCTGGAATAAAAGGTATTCTAGGAATAACATAATTATTTTTACATGCTACTTCAAAGTTTTTAATAATCAAACTAGAATTTACACCAATAACTTCTTTTGATTTATCATTATTCATTATTTTTAAATCAAATAATACAGTATCTGTTTTTTCTAATATTTTCTTTAATAATTTAGTATTTCCAATTCCACAAGTTTCTATAGCAGTATTTATATCATTTTCTTTTAACTTTTTTAAAAATTCTATTACAAACTTTGGTTGAGATAAAATTTCTCCACCTGATAAAGTTACTCCTCCACCTGAAGTGTTAAAAAATATTTCATCTTTTAATACCTCTTTTAGTAATTCATCTACACTATAATATTTACCTATTTTTCTAAATTTTCCAGAATTTAATTTATCTCTCATATATTCAATTTTAAAACTTTGTGATTCAGGATTTGAGCACCAAGGACATAATAAAGGGCAACCCTTAAAAAAGACTATTGTTCTAATTCCTTCTCCATCATTTAATGAAAATCTCTGTATATTAAAGATTAAACCCTTTTTTATATTTTTCATTTTTTCTCCTAATTTATTACAAATTATGCTCTGTTCTATGAATAATATCGTCTTGTATTTTTTTATTTAATTCATTAAAAAATGCACTATATCCTGCAACACGTACAATTAAATTTGAATATTTTTCAGGTTTTTTTTGTGCTTCTTTTAATGTTTCAGCACCTATAACATTAAATTGTATATGTGTTAATTTTAATTTTAAATAAGCATAAACAAAGTTTACAAAATTATTTATTCCTTTATCATCTTTTAAGGTTGAAGGACTAAATTTAACATTTAATAAACTTCCATTCGTTAATAAAACATTATCTAATTTACTTAATGATTTCAATACTGCAGTTGGTCCAAACATATCTCTTCCAAACATAGGTGATAAGCCTCCATCTGCCAATTGTTCCCCCTTATATCTACCATCTGGTGTTGCTCCAACAGCTTCTCCTAAAGGAATATGTGCTGAAACTGTATATGAACCTGGCGTAAAAATACCTCCTCTTGGATTAATATATTTTTCAACTTCTTTACAATAAAATCTTAATATTTCTGCACTTATATTATCTACCTCATCGATATCATTTCCATATTTATCAGCATTATTAATAAAGTTACATCTCATTTCTTGATAAATTTTGCTTTCAAAATTATTTTTCATCGCATTTAATACATCATCAAATTTATATTTTTTTTGATTAAATACTAATGTTTTTAAAGCCATAAGTGAATCTGATAAATTGGGAAGTCCTATCCCTTGTACTCCTGAAAAATTATATTTCGCACCTCCCTCTGTAATATCTTTACATTTTTCAATACAGTTTTCCATTAATGTTGAAAGTAATGGTACAGGTGCATATTTTCTATGTCCTAAGTCTACTAAATTACTTCCCTCTGCCATTAATGAAACATAATAAGATATTTTATTTTTTATTTCTTCAAATATATCGTTAAATTCTACCTTTTTATTCTCAAATGAATATAAAACTTTCTCCATTATTTTCATAATATTTAACATCGCTATATCATGTAATCCATATAATTTTCCTGGTATTGATAATTCAACACAACCAACTACTGAATAATTTCTAGCATCTTCTAAAGTTACACCTCGTGATAAAAATGACTGTATAATTACATCATCATTAAATAATTGTGGTATTCCTGTTCCTAATGCTATTGTTTCACAAGTTTTTTTTATAAATTTTCTTGGTTCAATATCATTAATTCTAACACCAAAGTTTGGTTGTGGTAACTTAATATCTTTATAAGCATCTAAACATAAGTAAGATAAGTCATTTACTGCAGATTGTCCATAAATTGTAAGTCCTCCAAGAAGTGCTGTATAACCTGAAGGAAATCCTGCAAAAAATTTAGCTGAATTTTCACTTCTTAACAATACTACATCATTTGTTTTAATATAGAAAGCTTCAAGATATTCTTTTAATATTTCTACATCTTTCCCATTTTCAATATCTTTTTTATAGAATTTCCATAAATATTGATCAAATCTTCCTAAAGAAATTGAACTTGCATTAGATTCCATTTGTAAAATAATGCTTGTATACCATAGAAGTTGTAATGCTTCAATGAAATTAGATGCTGGTTTTCTTGCAATATTTTTTGAAACTTCTAACATAATTTCTAATTCTTTTTTTCTATTCTCATTCTTTTCTTTTAATATTAATTCATCTATTAAAACAACATATCTCTCTATATGTTGTATAGATGCTTTTAATGAAATTAACGAAGCTTTTAAAAAAGCATTTTCAGGATTTTTTTCAAGTTGTTTTTCTACATCTAAAACAAGATTCTCAAATCCTTTATTTAATATTAATTCAAAATCTGGTATGATATGACCTTGACCTTTATCTGTTTGATTTAAACTAAAAATTTTTTCATCAATTGCTTCTTGTATTTCATCTCTTACAATTCCATTTAATGAATCTTTTAATGATTTTCCAGCCCAATAAGGATATAGTTTTTCACAAAAAATTTTTTTATCATTTTCATTAAAAATAAATTTATCTTGTGTTCTACTATGTATAGTATCTTTTTCTGAATATATCCAATAAGGATCCATTTCAGGAGAAATAATTCCACTTCTAGGTTTTATAGTCCTATTTCCAACAATTATTTCATCTTCCCTAATTGAAATTTCCATTTTTTCTAAAATATTTTTTGTAGCAAGAGCTCTTCTTATTATTTCTGGCAATCCCTCTGTTTTCTTATGACTTTCAGTATATAGTATTGCTCTTTCTATGGATATTTCTCTTTTATTTTTAAATAAATCTTCTTTTAATTTTTTTATTCTTTGATTCATTAGTCCACCTCCAAGGCTTATATTTCAATATAATATTACCTCCTTTTTCTTGTTTTGTCAATATTTTTATTGTTTTTTATTATTTTAAATGCAAGTATTGATAAAATCTTAATTTTAAGATATACTATAAATAAAATCTCAAAGAAGGTGAATATATGTTTGTTCAGGAGCGTTTAGATAAAATTATAAACTTAATAATTAAAAATAAAAAAGTAAAAGTAAATGAATTAAGTGAATATTTTAATGTTTCCAAAGATCTTATTAGAAAAGATTTAACAAAATTAGAGAATGCTGGACATTTAAAAAGAACTTATGGAGGTGCAATTAAAGTAAGACACTCTGCTGAAACAATCACAATTACATCAAGAATTTCAAAAAATGTTGAAAACAAAAAAAAATTAGCAATTAAAGCATTAAATGAAATTAAAGAGGGGGATTTAATATTTTTAGATATTTCTTCAATAAACTATATTTTAGCACAAGAAATAATTAAAAATGATATGAATATAACTATAGTTACTAATATGATTGATATAATGCACCTTTTTTCAGTAAATATTAATACAAAAACTAAAATTATTGGAATAGGTGGAAATTGTAATAAAATAATTGGTGGATTTGTTGGTTTATCTTCTGTAGAACAAATCAAAAGATATAATATAACAAAATCATTTATTGGTACAATTGGTATAAATATTGATACAGGAATAGTTTCAACTTATGAAGAAAATGATGGTTTGACTAAAAAATGTATTATAGATTCAAGTAAAATAAAATATTTAATTACAGAAAAATCTAAAATTGAGCAAGACGGGAAATATATATTTTCATCTTTAACAGATTTTGACTATATAATAATAGATAGTGATATTTCTGAAAAAACAAAACAAGATATAAAAAAATTTGATATTAATATAAAATAAGGCTCTTGAGCCTTATTTTATATCTAATCTATCTTTAAAAAGTAATATTCAATTCAATATTATCATTATTTTTTTCTTTTTCATCTTTAAAATTCATTACAGGCTTTTTTAAAAATGAAACCATTAATGCTGTTACAATACTCCCTATAATTATAGAAATAATATATCCAAGCTTATTTGAAACAACAGGTAAAACTATCAATCCTCCCCAAGCAGCATTATTTGTTGCATTTAATAATAATGATATTACTGAAGATACTGAACTTCCAACCATTATTGATGGTATGACTCTAATAGGGTCAGCTGCTGCAAATGGTATTGCTCCTTCTGTAATTCCAACACTTCCCATTATTAAAGCTGCTTTTCCTGATTCTCTTTCATCAACAGTAAATTTATTTTTAAATATAAATGAAGCTAAAGCCAATCCTATTGGTGGTGTACAAATAGCTGCACCAACTGCTCCCATTATATTAGGTGATGTTTGTACTGTTGCAGCAGCAAAAAAGAATGCAACTTTATTAAAAGGACCACCCATATCAAATGCAATCATAGAACCCAATATTAATCCCAATACTATTTTAGAACCACTCTGCATTCCTTGTAACCATTCATTTAATCCCGTCATAAATGAACCTATTGGTTCTCCTATAAATAATATAACTATTATTCCACTTATAAATGTACCAACTAGAGGAATAATAAATATTGGCATTACTGATGATAATACCTTAGGTACTTTAATTTTTTTTAAATAATATACAACTATTCCAGCTAATATTCCCCCTATAATTCCTCCTAAGAATCCTCCTCCTTTATTGTTTGCTAAATATGCTGCAATCATACCAGGAGCAATTCCAGGTCTATCAACCATTGAAAATGCAATAAATCCACCAAGAACTGGAACAAATAATGTTAATCCAGCTATACCTATATCAGACATACTTTTTAAAAATCCTGTTTCAGGTACAGCTGCTTTACCAGAAATCATTACTGCTAATGCTAGTAAAACTCCACCAGCTACAACAAAAGGAATCATATATGAAACTCCTGTCATTAAATGCTGTTTAATATTTTTCAATAGTTCTTTCACAATAACACTCTCCTTATTAATTTTATCTATTTTTATTTATTTCTGTTTTTAATTGCTTCTTCTATCTTATCTATTAAAATTCCTGCTTTTTTAACTAAATCACTTATAGGAACTTTTACGATTGGTTTTCCATTAAATTTTTCTATATTTTTAAGACCTATATCAGTTGTTAATATTACAACATCAGCATCTTTAATTTCATCTATTGTAATTTCATTTTCAATTCCAATTTGACCTTGAGTTTCAACTTTAACTTCATAACCTTTCGCTTGAGCAGCTTTTTTTAATGATTCTGCTGCCATATATGTGTGTGCTACTCCAGATGGACATGCTGTAACTGCCAAAATTTTCATAATTTATCACCTTTCTTTTTTAATTATTTTTATCCTGAATATTTTTCTAATAATTCTATCACTTCTTTTTTCTCTTTTGCACTTTCTAATTTTTCTCTAAACTCATCTTCAAGTATAGAAGTAGATAATTTTATTAATATTTCCAAATGTTCATTCCCTGTATTTTCATCAGAAATTCCAATCATAAATATATGTCTAACATTTTCTTCTTCATCCCAAGCTATTTCTTTTTTTAATCTCGAATAAGCAATACAAGCTTTATCTACACAACAAGATTTTCCATGTGGTATAGCAAATGAATATCCAACAGCAGTAGAAAAAGAGGTTTCCCTTTCAAACAAAGAATTAATATATTCTTTTATTGCATTACATTCTTCATTATTTTTATCACAATCTGGCAAACAACATAATTTATGATCTTCATGTATTAAACATGCCATTTTTTTTATAACCTCTTCTTTACTTTTAGCTTCCAAATCCAAACAAATTAATTTTTCATCAATTAAATTTCCAACTTTCCTCATAATTTTATCTCCTATATTAATTTTATTGTTTTTTATGTTTTTTTATTGTTTTGTCCTGTATTTATTTTTATTATACCCTACTTTTCTTAGTTGTCAATACATCTACAGAAAATAAAGTTAAAAAATTATCTTGAAATATAGTTGTTATTTATGTAATAAATTTCGTGTTTATTATTTTTTTAAATTAAAAACTGACCTATATAAAATTGAATTTTTAAGTCCAACTTTTATGTCAGTTTATTTTCAAATATTTTTTACTCTACATTTCATCTGTATATTTATAAAATATATTTTTAGATACATAATATATATTTGTAATTTTAAAATTCTAATGATACAATAGTTTAAAATAATAATTTAGGGGGTAAAATATGAAAATTATCAATAAAAATTTTAGTTTTCTTTCTTTTTCATCTTTCTTTGATAAAGCAGCTATACAATTTTCTATATTTTTATTCCCTTTAATTGCTATTTATTTATATAATACAAATTTAATGAAAACTTCTTTAATTACATTTGTTACTTTTATTCCTAATCTAATTTTTTCAAATCACATAGGAATTTTTGTTGATAGGCATGAAAAGAAAAAAATTTTATTAATTTCTAATATTATTTCAACTATATTAATATTTATATTGATTTTGTCTATTTTTTTCAAAATAAAATCTTTAACTTTATTTTACTTTATAATATTTTTGTTAAATACAATTAGAATATTTTATACATTAACATATGTTTCATATATTCCAATTTTAGTTGAAAAAGAAAACTTCAAAAAAGCTAATATTGTATTAGAAATCATAAACTCATTTACTCAAGTTATATTTCCAGCACTATTAGGAATTTTAGTAAACTATATTTCTCTTCCTGTGTTGACTTTAGGATATGGTTTATCACATATATTATCAATGCTTGGTCAATTATTCATAGAAAAAGAAGAAGAAATTAAAAATAAGGATAAAGATTATAATGAAAGTTATCTAAAAGAAATAATAGAAAGTTATAAATTTGTATTTTCACATTTATTACTAAAACCTATAATAATATGTTATGTAATTATGGTTTTTGCTATAGGAATTTTTGCTTCTATACAAAGTTTCTATATCTTAAAAATATTAAAATTAGATAAAAGTAGTCTAGGAATTATTATGGGATTAGGTAATATAGGGTTTTTTATAGGAAGTTTTTTAGCTTCTTTTCTTTCTAAAAAGATAAAAATAGCAAAATCCATATTACTTTCAATCTTATTCTACTTTTTAGGCTATATGTCCTTTTATTATTTTAAAAGTATACAAGGACTTATACTAGGACAAGCTTTAATAAGTGCATCACTGCCGATTTATAATATAAATGTAGTAACATTGCGTCAAAGTGTTACACCAACAGAAAAAATTGCTAGTGTATCTTCTATTTTTAGAGTTTGTGGAAGAGGTTTAATTCCAATAGGTGCATTAATTGGAGGTGTTTTAGGGTCAATAATAACATTAAAATATACAATTTTAATTACTTCTTTTATTATTCTAATATCAAGTCTTCCAATAATTCTTTCAAAAAATTTAATGAAAAAGAGATAAAATAAAAATATACCAATCTCCAATAATTAGACAAAAATCTAATAGTGAGAGATTGGTATTTTTATAATCACTTAATTCTCTTAGAAAATTCCTTTTTTGTTAATTTAACCACATAGTTAGGTAGTGTTAAAATATATTCTTTATTATTCTCTTCTATTTTATCTATACCATTTTCTATCATATATAGTTTTATTTTTATAGAATGAATGAAATTTTGCATTTCTTTTGGTATTTTACCAAACCTATCTCTAATTTCATCTGTTAATTTATTTAATTCATTTTCACTTTGAACTTCTGCATACCTTTTATATACAACTATTCTTTCATCTTTTTCTATATATTCCTGAGGTATATATCCATTATTTAAAAGGTTAATTTCAGTATTTTTAAATTCTTTTACTTTTTCTCCTTTTAATTTATTTATTTCATTTTTAAGCATTTTAAGATAAAGGTCATATCCAAACATATCTATAGCACCGTGTTGTTTTTCTCCCAATATTTCTCCAGCACCACGTATATTTAAATCTTCTAAAGAAAGCAAGTATCCTCCACCTTCTACTCCCTCTATTTTTTCTAAACTTTTATCTTTTTCCTTACCTTTTTTACTTTTATACTCATTTTCTAATAAATAGCAGTATCCTTGTCTTTTACCACGACCTACTCTTCCCCTTAATTGATAAATTTGAGAAAGACCAAGATTAGTATAGTTTTCTATAATTATACTATTAGCATTAGTAATATCTATACCATTTTCTACTATAGTAGATGCTATTAATATATCGAATTTACCCTCATCAAAATCATTTATTTTTTGTTTAATTTCCTTAGGACTTAATTGTCCATGTATATATTCAATATTTACAAAATCAGGCATTAATTTCTTTAAAGTTTTCTGTTTTTCTGCCATTCCTTTAACATTATTTGTGATATAGAAAACTTGTCCATCTCTTGAAAGTTCTTTTAAAATGATTTTCTTTATTTCATCTTCTTGTATTTTTTGTGTAATAATAGGTAGTCTATCCATGGGAGAGCTTTGAATTAAAGATATATCTCTAATACCTAAAAGAGCTAAATTTAAAGTTCTAGGTATAGGTGTTGCACTTAAAGTCAACAAATGAATATCTTCTTTTCTTTTTTTGATTTTTTCCTTTGCTGTAACTCCAAATTTTTGTTCTTCATCTATTATTAATAGCCCTAAATTTTTAAATTTTACATCATCTCCAAGTAATCTATGTGTTCCTATTACTAAATCAATTTTTCCACTTTTAAGCCCATTTAAAACATCATCAGTATTTTTTCCAGTAAGTCTTGAAAGATTAGCTACAGTAATTCCAAAATCTTCAAATCTTTTATGACATCTTTCAAAATGTTGATTAGCAAGTACAGTTGTGGGAGCAAGTATGGCACATTGATATCCATTTTCAATAGCTTTAAAAGCTGTTATCATGGCAACTTCTGTTTTACCATAACCTACATCTCCAACTAATAGTCTATCCATTAATCTTCCACTTTCTAAATCGTGTTTAATGTCTTCAACTGCTTTTTGTTGATCCCATGTTAAACTAAAAGGAAATTTTTCTTCAAATTCTTCTTGCCAAAGAGTATCCTTCAAAAAAGGAAGTTTAGTAATAAGCTTTCTTTTAGCTTGTATATTAACTAGTTCTTGTGCAAATTTTTCAACATCTTCTCTAATTCTTTTTTCACGTCTTTTATATCCCTTAGTTCCTAAAGAATAGAGTTTTGGTGCCGTGCCTGCTGAAACATATTTACTAATTCTATCTAATTTTTCAACAGGTATATATAGCTTATCATTATCCGCATATTGTATATATAGGTAATCTCTATCATTAATATTTACTGTTCCCATATATATCCCTATACCAAATTCTACGTGTATTACATAATCTCCCTCTAATATTTGATTTACACTGTTATACTTAACACCTTTTTTCTCTATATTTTCTCTTTTTAGCTTAATTTCATCTTGATAATTTCTATCTTTACTTCTACTTACCTCAAGTAAATTTCCTTTTTCTATTAATTTATCAAACCTTTTCTTTAAAGTTTCTTCATTATCTTTATCAAGCATTAACATTTGTTCTAATCTAATTTCAAGAAATTCTTTGTTTTCTAAAAATATCTCTATATTCCCCTTATTAAAAATTGAAATCATATCCACAATTTCTCTTTCTATACCAGTTAATACATTACCAAATATTTCTATTTTTTCAATATTTTCAATAGATCTTTGATTATATGTAGAAAAAACTTTAATATTTTCAAGTATAGTGTCAAAAAAATCAAGTCTTATAGGGTTATATAAATTAGATGGATATATATCAATAATATCTCCTCTAATTGCAAATTCTCCCTTATTAAGAACTGTATATTCCTTTTTATATCCATTTTCAATTAAATATTCTAATATTTCATCTCTTGAATATTCTTCATTAACCTTAAATTCCTTTGATTTAAATTCATCAAAAAATATTTTTAATGCTAAATTAATATCAAGAAATAGTATACCTTTAGTATTTTTATTTAAAAATTCCAATATTTCAATATTAACTCCTACTAAATCAAGATATGAGTATGAACTTAAATTTACATATTTACTTTCATATTCACTTTTTTCTTGTTTTAATATGTTATAGTAATATTCTAAATTATTTGACGCTGAACTTATGACTACCATTTTAAAAATACCCATACTTGTAAGTTTAGTTACAACTTCTTCTTTAAGTAAGGCAATATTTTTGTTACTCATTATTTTCTCCTAATGCTGATATATTAATATTTCTTTTTTTGTAATAATGAAATAGTTTTTTTCTTAATTCATCTGCTGATAAAAACTGTATTTCAGTATCCATACTACCAGCTTTATATATAGCATAATCCATAAATAGGCTATTTATCATATTAATATCTGCTTTTTCTTTTTTATTATCAAGGTATTTAAATATCTTATCTACCTTTTCTTCTACTATTCTTCTTCTAGCATCTATATATACTTTAGAATTATTTAATATATATGGATTTTTTGTTAAATTATAGTAAGCTTCTTCTCTATTATACTCTAATTCTTTTTGTATACATAATAAGCACTTATCTCCTATTAAATCAGTTCTATCCATATTACAAATAGGGCATGTAACTTTAACTTCCATGCCTTTTTTAAAATATATTTCAGCTATATCATATAGATGATTTTTTACTTCTTCACTTACTTCCACTTTAGCAATATTTTCAAGTATCTTATTTTTTTCTTCTTCACTAATCTTAATGTATCTTAAATCATCATTAGGTGATATTTTTTCTTTATTCATTTGTCTTTTCATATTTCTAGTATTAACAATATTTTTTTTATCATCTAATATTCTAATATCAATTATTTCACCATATTTTCTAGCTTCTAGTAATATATTATATTTAATTTGATTAATAAAAATTTTAACATTAGGGTCATTTACATATATATTTATATATCCATCTTTAATAGAACATATACTACAATTACTAATCAGTGCATCATCAACAAATTTATCATAATTAAAACCAAAAAGTTTTTTTACTTCTAATGCCATATTACTGATTTTCTTCATTTATTATCCCCCCATCAACATCAAATTTTTTACCAACTATTTTTAAATCTTCTGTTGAAGTTAAGAAACATTGTATTTCTTTTTCTAAAAAATAGTGTATAATTTGATTTTTTCTAAAATTATCAAAAAATGAAGTAATGTCATCCATTAAAAATATAGGTTTTTTATTTTCCTTTTTTTCTATTAATTCAATTTCAGATATTTTTAGTATAAATACTATAGATTTTTTTTCACCTTGCGAAGAATAATGTCTTGCATTTTTGCCATTTAATTCAAAAATATATTCATCTTTATGAACACCATAATTAGAATATCCTAATTGAACATCATATCCCTCTTTACTTTTTAATAGTTTTTCTATAACTTTCTTATTTTCTTCTATATTTGAAACATCTTCTAACTTTAAAAAGTTTTCATAAATTAATTTAAAATCATGTTCTGGATTGAATAGATTTTTATAATTAACATCTAAATACTTATTTAATTCATCTACATATTCTTTTCTAATTTTAAGTATTTTGGCACATATATCTATATATTTTTCATTATATATCAAATAAAGTTCTTCCTTATACTTTTTATCTTTAAGCATCTTATTTCTTACTTTAAGTATTTTTTCATAATCCACTATCAAATGAAGATATTCTTTGTTAATTTGAGAAATTTCGTAATTGAAAAATCCCCTTCTAATTGAAGGGTTACCCATTACTAATTCAACATCTTCTGGTATAAATGAAACTGCTAAAATATCTCCTATATAGTCTACATATTTTATTTTTTCACCATTTTTAAAATATTTTTTTTCATTTTTATAAAGATTAATAGAATAATTAGAGGTATTATCTAATTTAACAAAAATTTTAGCATCATTACTAGTATATTTTATCATTTCATTATTCTTTTTAGTTCTAAAACTTCTACCAGTTGCTCCAAAATATATAGCTTCCATAAAAGATGTTTTACCTTGTGCATTTTCACCATAAATTAAATTAAATCCACTAGATAATTTTATTCTTTTATCAATTAAATTTCTAAATCCTGAAAAAAATATTTCTTTTATCATTTAATTTCTACTCTTTCTCCCTCAAATTCAACTATCATACCTCTATATATCTTTCTACCTCTTCTAACCTCAACTTCATTATCTACTAATACACGACCCTCAAGTATCATTTCTTTTGCACTTGAACCATTTTCAACTAAATTTGCATATTTAAGTAATTGATCTAGTTTAATATATTCTGTATTTATCTTTATTTCCATTATTTTTCCTCTTTTCATAATTGCAATTTTTAAAAAGAATGCAGGTTTCCCTGCATTACTTTATTTAATATTTTTTCTATCTAAAATTGCCTTTATCCACCCTTTAAATAAAGAATGTGGTTTATTTGGTCTACTCATAAA
The DNA here is from genome assembly GCF_001891165.1 of Streptobacillus ratti. Classification (NCBI taxonomy): domain Bacteria; kingdom Fusobacteriati; phylum Fusobacteriota; class Fusobacteriia; order Fusobacteriales; family Leptotrichiaceae; genus Streptobacillus; species Streptobacillus ratti. Next base: position 13,367 of record NZ_LKKW01000010.1, read on the forward strand.
TTCTGGATGAAATTGAGCAGCAATAAAGAATGGGTGATCCTCTATTTCAATTATTTCTACATAATTTCCATCAGGTGATTTTCCTACTATCTTAAACCCATGTTTCTCAAACTCTTCTAAATATTTTTTATTAAATTCATATCTATGTCTATGTCTTTCTAACACCTCAGATTGTCCATATAGGGCATAAACTTTACTATTTGGGTCAAGTTTACAAGGATATGCTCCAAGTCTCATAGTTCCACCTAAATTTTCAATGTCTCCTTGATATTCAATTAAACTAATAACAGGGTGTGAAGTTGTTTCATCAAATTCTGTAGAATTTGCATCTGTCATTCCTAATACATTTCTTGCAAATTCTATAGTTGCCATTTGCATTCCTAGACAAATTCCAAAAAAAGGTATCTTATTTTCTCTTGCAAATCTTACAGTATTAATCTTTCCTTCAATTCCACGTCCACCAAATCCACCTGGAACTAAAATACCGTCATATTCTTTTAACTCTGTTAAATCAAATTCTTCTGCTTTTAAATAATCTATCTTAACTTTAGTATCATAGTGAAATCCTGCATGTTCTATAGATTCATTTATACTAATATAAGCATCTTTTAATTCAACATATTTCCCAACCACTGCTACTTTAATTTCATGTTTAGGATTCATGAATTTATTTACCATTTCTTTCCATTTTTCAAGACTAGGTTTAATATTTTCTAAATTTAATTTTTTACATACCTCATCTGCAAGTCCCAATTCTTCCATCTGTATAGGAATTTCATATAAATTATTAGCATCTAATGCTTCAATTACAGAACTTTCATCTACATCACAGAATAAAGAAACCTTAGATTTAATATTTTTATCTACCGGGTGTTCACTTCTAAGTATTATAATATCTGGATTAACTCCAAGTCCTTGTAACATCTTAACACTTTGTTGTGTAGGTTTAGTTTTTAATTCTCCAGCAGCTTTTAAATATGGAAGTAATGTTACATGTATATATGCTACATTTTCTCTTCCTACATCTTTTTTAAATTGTCTTATAGCCTCTATAAATGGATTTGATTCTATATCCCCTATAGTTCCACCAATTTCAGTTATTACTATATCTGAATTAGAAGCTTTTCCAGCCTGCATAATTTTTTTCTTAATCTCATTAGTAACATGTGGTATTACCTGAACTGTTCCTCCAAGGTAATCTCCTCTTCTTTCTTTGCTAATTATTGTTGACATTATTTTTCCACTAGTTACATTATTATACTTAGTAAGCTCTTCGTTTATAAATCTTTCATAATGTCCTAAATCTAAATCTGTTTCAGCTCCATCTGCTGTAACAAAAACTTCTCCATGTTGATACGGACTCATAGTACCCGGATCAATATTTAGATAAGGATCAAATTTTTGAATAGTTACTTTATATCCTCTTTCTTTTAATAATCTCCCTAGAGATGCAGCAGTAATTCCTTTTCCTAGAGAAGAAACTACTCCACCTGTAACAAATATATACTTAATCATATTATTTAATCCCTTTCCGAAGATTTTTCTTGTATTATTATATTTTTGGTACTACTACTTGGGACTTGTAGTAATTTTAATCTTTTGTCATTTTCTTCTTTAGCTATAATACTATATATACTATCAAAATCATCTTTTTCTATAGGAGTGTCAGCAAATATTACTAAATTATTTACATTTTTAGAGGAATACATCTTAACATCAGTAACATCAAATAAATATCCTGAAAGAAATTTAAGATAAAGTGTTTCATTGAATATTCTCAATTCATTTGTACTTTTTTCACTTGTATCACTAAAATCTATATCCATTACCTTTTTGTATTTTATAATTAGCTCCTTTTTTATATTTTTTAATTCAGCTAATCCCTCTTCAACATCTATCATAGCAAAAGTATTAAAAGATAAAAGTATCATAATAGCTATAAATATTTTTTTCATAAAATTTCCTTATTTTTTCTCTTTAGTCAACTTCATATCAGAATAAAGTTTAAATGTAACTTCTGTTGGTTTTTGATAAAGATTATTTAATATTTCTACAACTGCTTTATCTAAATAATAAGCATCTTTTGACTCTATTTTCTTATCAACATAGTATTTAAATTCTGCTTTATTCCCATTTAATTCTTTAATAGCGAAACTAGATTCATAACCTATTTGTGAAAATATATGTTTTAATCCTAAAATGTATAAAGCTTTCTTATTTTCAAATTTAGTTTCATCGTATTTAGAATTTTTACCTTTTTCTTTTTTAATTAAATCTGATACATAGTTATTGAAATCAGAATATATTAAATCTAATGTTCCCTTTTCTGCTATTTTTTTAAATTCTTCTTGAATAACTGATTGTTCTACTTCAGCTAAATTATATTTTGCAGTTGCACTAAATGTAATTGCAGATAATACTATTGATAGTGCTAGTAATGTTTTTTTCATTTTAATTCTCCTTTATTGATATATAAATATATTGTACCCTATATTTATATGAATGTCCTTATTTTTTATTTATAATTAACGATGCAGCTCCTTTTACTCCAGCTGAATCTAATAATTCACTTTTAACTATAGGTATGTTAATACTCATATTTAAAGCGTATTTAGGTAAATATTTTTTTATTCTTGGTATAATTAAGTCTGAAGATTTAGCAAGACCCCCTGCAATGACTATTATTTCAGGATTAACTAAATTAATTAAAACTCCTATACCATAGGCTAATTTATTACAAAAATTATCAACTATAATTTCAGCAACCTCATCTCCTTTTCTTGCTTCTAAGAAAATATGAAATGCCTCAAGCTTTTCAAAATTATCTTTAAAAGTTTCATAAAGTAAGCCTTTTTTCTCTTGTTTTAATGTTTTAATTCCCTCTCTTACTATACCTCTAGCTGATGTAAATAACTCTAAACAACCAGTTAATCCACAACCACATTTATCTCCATTTAAATCAACTGAGATATGACCTATTTCTCCAGCAGCACCATCATTTCCTGATATTAATTCTCCATTTATTATCATACCTGCTGCTACACCAGTTCCTATAGGTAAAATTATACTATTTTTATACCCTTTACTCGCTCCAAATAGATTTTCTCCTAATGCTATTGCTCTTACATCATTTTCAACTATTACAGTTTTACCTGAAATTCTTTCAAATAATTCTTTAGCATTAAAATCATTTCCCCATGAGAAATTAGCTGCTATTTTAACTATAGATTTATTAACCACTGGTCCAGGAATACCAAGCCCTATCCCCTCTAGTTCTGATATATCTGCTGATATTTTTACAAATAATTCTTGTATTTTATTCCAAATTCTAGTAAATGTATCTTCAGGTCCTCTTTTTGATTCTGTTTTAATACTTTCCTCTATTAAAATATTATATTCTAAATCTAACAATCCTATTTTAACATTAGTTCCACCTAAATCTACTCCAACATAGTATTTCATATAATCACCTATATTAATTTTTTAAGATCTTCTAAAATTTTTGGTGCTTTAGGACCCATTACTACTTGTATATTATTATCATCAATAACTATTATATCTAATGCTCCTAATTCTTTTAAAGTATGATTATTAACTTTATCTAAATTTTTAACTCCCACTCTAAGTCTTGTAAAACAACTCTCAAGTGAATCTATATTTTCTTTTTTACCTAAAGCTTCTATAATCTTAACTTCTTTTATTAAATCTGCTTCTTCAATTCCATTGTTGTTTATAATTTCAAGTATTTTAGGAGCTTTAGGTCCCATTACTACTTGTATATTATTTTCATCTATAATTACTATGTCAATTACTCCAGCCTCTTTTAATACTTCCATATTAACTTTGTCTAAATTCTTAACTCCAACCCTAAGTCTTGTAAAACAACTTTCTAATGAGTCTACGTTTTCTTTTTTACCTAATCCTCTTAAAATAATTTTAGCTATTTCTGTATCTGTCATTCTACCAAACATGGTATCCTCCTTAATATATGTGTAAAAGCCTTATTCCATATATTTAGAAACAAGGCTTTTAATTATTACTATTTAACTTCTACTCCTCTTTTATATGCATCTTGTGATCCAAATACATCTACTATTTTAGATTTGTAATATTCTTTCATATATTCCTTTGCTTTTCCAGCATATTTTCTAGGATCAAATTCTCCTGGATTATTTGCAAATACTTCTCTTACTCCCGCAGTGAAAGCTAATCTTCCATCTGTATCTACATTTATTTTAGCTACTGCTGATTTAGAAGCTAATAATAATTGCTCATCAGGTATACCTATTGCATCTTTCATAGTTCCACCATATTGAATTATTTTATCAACAAATTGTTTAGGTACTGATGATGAACCATGTAATACTATAGGGAATCCTGGTATTCTTTCTTCAATTTCTTTAAGAATATCTAAACGAATTTTAGGATCATCTCCTGGTTTGAATTTATGTGCTCCATGAGAAGTTCCTATAGCTATTGCTAATGAATCTACTCCTGTTCTATTAACGAATTCTTCAACTTCATCTGGTTGAGTATAAATACTATGTTCTGCAACAACATCATCTTCAACTCCAGCAAGTACTCCAAGTTCAGCTTCTACAGTTACATCATTTTGATGAGCAAACTCTGCAACTGATCTTGATAATTCTACATTTTCATCAAATGAATAATGAGACGCATCTATCATTACAGATGAGAAACCATATTCTATACAATCTTTACATGCTTCAAAGCTTGGACCATGATCTAAGTGTAATGCAACTGGTATATCTGATCCTGTAGCTTTAACATAAGCTGTAGCAGCTTTAGCTAAAAATGGTAACATTTCTTTTCCAATATATTTTCTTGCTCCTGTAGATACTTGTAAGATAACTGGTGACCCCATTTCAACACACGCTTCCACAATAGCTTGTAATTGCTCTAAATTATTAAAATTAAAAGCTGGTACTGAATACCCCTCTTTATTTGCTTTTGCAAACATTTCTTTAGTATTTACTAAACCTAAGTCTTTGTAATTATACTTCATTTCTATTCCTCCTAGAACTTTATTTTAATTCATACATTTAAATTCTATCAAATTTTATAGAAAAAAGCAATAAAAAGTTAAATTTATCACACATTACATTTGTTTAGTTGTCAAACATATGTAACAAAATATTTTAGTTAAAGCATTTATACATCTTTTTACATTATTTATTAATTAAAATAATCTATTTTTAACCACAATTATTCCTCTACAAATCTAGTTGTTAACAAATTAAATGAAATACTTGATCTTATTTCTCCCGCTGGAATAAATAAATATTTCCAAGGTTTATAGTTATTTGCTTTTGACCATTCACTAGATATTTTACAGTATTGTATTGCTCTCTCTTTTTTTGCAATAACATCAGCATTTTCTAACTTATCCTCACCTTTAACCTCAACAAGATATATAGTATTTTCTGTTTCAACCACAAAGTCTGGTTCGTATCTCTTATTTCTATTATAGAATAAATTAAATTCACTTTTATGAGGTCTAAGCCAACGAATAACATCTATATCTTGCTCTAATAATCTTGCAAACTTAAGTTCTGGTAAACTATGGAATTTAGCTGAAGAGTGGACACCTTTTTCTATACCCGTAAATAAAGTATTTACAATTAATCCTTCAAAATTATCATATAAATTTTTCTTGTTTTTATAGTCATAAATAATTTGCATATTAGTCCGTGTAACATCTATTATCTTTTCATCAAATAACCCTCTAGAATAATAAAAATGTTCTTCTAAAAACATTTGTCTATGAATTTCATTTGCAATACTTCTTTTGTTCATCATTACAATATTTTTTAAACCCGACTCTTGATACAACGCTGTATAATGGTCTGTAAACTCATTTATCAATGTATAAAGAAGCTCAGAACATTTTGTATAATCAATTTCACTCTTCTTTTTTAGTTCTTTTAATATTTCTTTAGCAGGATTATCAATATCAAAGTCAATACTATCACCTTGTATTATTTCTCGTTCACTCTGATTAGATAAATTCTGTACAATCAATTTGTTTTCCACTGGAACATAGTTTAATCTAGAAAAATCTAAGCTAAAGTCTACAAATTTATATTCTTCTATTCCATCATCACTAATTTGAATTAGAGGAATAGGTATAAAACTTTCCATAGTTTTTAAAGTTACTTTTTCACTTTGATTGGACAACCACTTAGAGACAAAACTTTCATTTTCTTCATATATTTTAGCTAAATCTTTATCTTCTTTAATTGATTTTATCACGAATGTTTTGACTTTATTATGATCTAGTGTTTCTTTTCTTGTTTTTAATTCACTTATGCTATTTTCCATAGCCTCTCTCATTATTTCTCTAGTACGTTTGACAAACTCTTTATTTTCTTCTGTTTGAGGAATATCAATATTTTTAAGTTCCTCCTCTATTTCTTTTTCTTCAAACTTAAAATCTAAAGAGATTTGTGTCAGTTCTTGCTCCGTATTTTCTATTTCATCAATATAAATAACATTACCTGCATTGAATATAGAATCTCCTTTTTTAGCTTCATTAAGAATATCTTCAAACTTTCCATGTGCCGTTAGCATCACAGCATCAATATATTTCTCTCCCGTTCTTTCTCCAAAAGGAAGTCTAAGTCCACGACCTACCATTTGCTCACGAAGAATTTTAGAACTTGCTGTTCTCAGTGGAATAATTGTATATAGATTATTAACATCCCAACCCTCTTTAAGCATATCAACATGAATTACAATTTCTATTGGATTATCATATTTTTCAACATCTAGCAAAAGTTGTATGTTAGCATCTTTATTTGCTTTAGTTAGTTTAGTGTGAATAAGGAGTGTTTTTTCTTTATACTCTCCATTCTTACAAGCATCTGATTTTATATATTCAGCGACTTTCTCAGCATGTTCTGTATCTTTACATACAATCATTACAAAGGGTTTCACATTTCTTTTTTTATTATTCTTACTGTATAATTCTAATTCTTTTTTGATATTTTCATGGTTCTTCAAACCATCTAATATCATTACCTTGTCTAACTCTTCTTCACCAAAATTATAAAAATCAATATTTTGCTGTGTTAAGGCATACGGTGTTCTCGTGTAACCATCTTTAATCGATTCAGATAAAGGATACTCGTAAACAGCATTTTTAAATGGAACTTGTTTGCTACCATCATTATAAAATGGTGTCGCCGTTAATTCTAACCCTAATATCGGATTCAAATCATTTAAAGAACTAGAGCTTTTTTCAGCATGATAATGATGTGCTTCATCCATTATTAGAACTAAATCTTCTAATTTAGAAAGATATTCAAAAAATGAATCACCTAACATTTCATTTACTTTACGCATATTAGTTTTATCACTATTAAATTTAGAGATATTATAAATATAGATTTTTATATCCGTTTCAAATAAAAACATTGATTTTGTTCGATAATCATCATCTGTAATAATTTGTGGTGCATTACAAAAACATCCTAGTCCTTTAAACACATATTTTTCACTAGATGGATTACCAAAATCTTCTTTTAATTTATTAAAAATAGTTGTATTCGGAGCAACCACAAAGAAATTTTTAATATTCTTTTGAGTGTACAAATAAGTGATAAATGCTCCCATAAGTCTTGTTTTCCCAACACCTGTTGCAAGCACAAAAGACAGCGACATAAAATCACGCTCAAAATTTGTGCAAATAGGATATTTCTTTTGAACTTCAGCAAGTGCTACATCTAAGTCCATATTTTTCGTAGGTTTTATATGATTTAATATATTATCTAGTATTTCTAACGACTTTTTTTGTGGACTTCTAAGACTCATCACACCACTTATAAAGTCGGTATTGTACAAATCAAATTTTTCCATTTTTATTCCTCCTCTTCATATTGTGGTGGACAAATGATATTTAAATTGTAGTTTTCTTTTCCAAACTCACAATTTTCAAGTAATGTGTTAGGTATTTTTTTTATTTTTATATTTTTAAATAAATGCGTAGCTCTTTCTTCAAAAGATTGACAAGCAATTAATAAAAATTCTTTCTCTTCCATTGTTTCTTTTATTTTACTAACATAGGCTGAGTCTATATGATTTGTTGTAACAAATAAATATGAATTTTCAGAACCGTAAGACTGTTTCCAAAATATTTCACTTGATGGTTTATAATGATAACCCTCATGTAGAGCTACTGCTGCTGATAACATTTCTGGATTATAGTCAGGGTTTATAATCTCTTCATCAAAAAAATCTCTTGTTATAAGAGTTGGAGCTAGTTCATAAAAACGATATGCTCCTCCACCTTGCCAAACTGACTCACTCTTAATTTTAGTAACTTTGGTCATATTTTTTATACCACATAACAACTCTTTTGGAATAATTTCTGTTTCTTTACCTAGTTTATCCAATACCTTATTAAATATTTTAATATCGTTTACATCAAAATCTAGTTTTGCTAGTTCTGAATTTTCTAAAGCAAACACTTCTTTTTTGATAGAAATTCCTCCTTGATCACCATCAATCACTTTATCCATTCTTACTTTACAATGTGTATAAGCATGTTCTCCCATCTCTATCCCAATATAACGCCTATTCATTTTTTGAGCAACAGCACAAGTTGTCCCTGAACCTAAAAAGCTATCTAATACAAGGTCATTTTCATTTGTTGCTAAAGTTAATATTCTTTCAATTAACCTTTCTTGCTTAGGTGTATCAAACACTGAACCTAACTCCAAGGCTTTAATTTCTTTTTTCGCATCTTGCGTGTGTCCAACATCAGATAAATGCCACAGTGTCATTGCAACAACGCCGTCTTTTACTTCAGATAAAAATCTTTTTATAGATGGTACATTATTTCCCATTTCACCAAACCATATTCTATTATCTTCTACAAATTCTGCAAAACGCTCTTTTGATAATCTCCAACTATATCCACTTGGAGGCATAACTTTTCTACCACTCGGAGTCGTTATTTCATAGATATTTCTTTCTATAGCAGGACCTACTGACAAATCAGATGATTTCCAAACACCACGAGAATCATTGTCTGGATTAGAATACCTACTATTTGCTTCAGCACTTCTTGGCAATTTATTCAAACTAAAATCAGCTGTTTTATTTTTTGCATAGACAAGGATAGTGTCGTGAGATCTTGACAAGGTTTTCTTTAAATTAATTGGGGAATACGAACGTTGCCAAATGACTTCATCTACAAAGTTATTTCTTCCAAATAGTTCATCACATAAGACTTTTAAGTAATGTGATTCATCTGCATCAATACTTATCCATATACTACCATCATCACTAAGTAAATTTCTTAATATTTCAAGCCTAGGTTTCATAAGATTTAGCCAAGTACTATGTTCAAGATTATCATCATAATGTTCAAATGCACTACCCGTATTGTATGGTGGATCTATGTATATACATTTTATCTTTCCTGTATACTCTTTTTCTAAAGCTTTTAATACAAGCAAATTATCTCCGTGAATAATCATGTTTTCTGTATTAGAATCATTTTTGATATTGGATAATTCTGGATTTTCAATTAAAATTCTTGGTTCTACTTTGATTTTTTCTTCTTTGCCTATCCAAGTAAGTTCTAGTTTACTCATTGTTAATACTCCTTATTAAAAGATACAACCTTACCGATTGTTATATATGAAACTTTTATAATCTTATATAAAATTTAGATGCAATTTCATTGGTTTTCTCTATCTATATTTGTTGTTATAATATAAAAGTATTAGCTCCAATGTACATTTTAAAGGAGTCGAATTCGACCCCTTTAAAATTTGTATTATGAATAGTTTCAAATATATGTTAATGAAATATAATGCTTTTTTAAAATATTTCCCCCGCTACTACCTTTTCATCTTTTTCACAATTTGATATTGTTTCTATAGCTATAACTATTGCATTTAATATATATTTAATATCCATTGAAAAAATATTTCCTTTATCTTTTACTTGCTCATTCATATATGGAATATGTATAAATCCTGATTTAATGTTAAGATTTTCTTTTTCTATCATATATCTAATTCCATATAGTACATGATTACATACAAAAGTTCCTGCACTATTAGAAATTTTTACAGGATAGTCTAAATTTTCCAATTTTTGATATATACTTTTAATTGGTAATGTAGAAAAATATGCATTTTCTCCATCATTAAAAATCTTTTCATCTATAGGTTGATTGTCTTCATTATCCCTTATCCTATAATCATCAACATTAATTCCTATTCTTTCTATAGATATTCCTTTACTTCCACCAGCTTGACCTAAAGATAATACATATCTTGGTTTTTCTTTTATTATCTTTTCTTTAACTTTTTCCAAACTTCTATATCTTACAACAGGTAATAAAAGTTTAACTACTTCTAAATTACCTATTTTTTCTGGAATGTGATTTAAAACTTGCTCCGATACATTTATATCATCTTTTCCAAATGGTTCAAATGCTGTTATTAAAATTTTATCCATATATCAACCCTCAAGATGTTTAATAATATTATCAACGGCATTGCCTAAATTTATTTTAGAAATATTATCTTTCATATATTTAAGCTTATCCTCATTATTTACAAGTCTTATAGCCTCGTCTATAGCAATTTCAACTTCCTCATTACTATATATCTTAGCTGAATTTATAGCTTCTAATATTTCTGCATTTTCTTTTTGACCAACAAAATTATATGGTATAAGTATAGCTGGTTTTTCAAGTTCTATTAGTTCAGATATAGTTGATGCTCCAGCACGACATAAAAGTATATCTGATGCAGCCATAATATTATATGCCTCTTCAAAATATGGAACAACTATAGTGTTTTCATTTTCTTCTATCTTACTTGTAATGTCTTTATACAAATCTTTACCAGTTGCCCAATAAAATACAACTTTAGAATTTTTAATATCTTCAAATTTCTTAATTAAAGCATCATTAATATTTTTTGCTCCAAGAGAGCCACCCATTACAGCAATTACTTTAGCATCTTTATCTATGCCCATTTTTTCTCTAACTTCATCTTTAGAAATGTTATAAAATTCTGGTCTAATTGGATTTCCTGTTACAATAAATTTACTTTTATGAGAACTTTTAACATTTTTCAAAGTTTCTGAAAATGCTATAAATACTTTTTTAGCATAGGGATACATCCACTTATTTGCTTGTCCCATAGTTACATTCTGTTCTTGTAAAAATATATCAAGTTTTAATGTTTTTCCTGCAAGTAATGCAGGAAGAGATATATAGTTTCCAAAACCTATTACATAGTCAATTTTTTCATTTTTTAATATCTTTCTTGCATCATAAATACCTTTAAATAATTTAACTATTCCCATTATACTTCTAAGTGGCAGTATATCAAGCCCATAAAACTTATACCCTCTTGCTGGAACTATTTCTTTTTCCATTCTATGACATGTTCCCATAAATACTAATTCATGTCCTTGTTCTTTTAATTTCTCTGCAAGTGCCAGTGCTGGATAAATATGTCCTCCTGTTCCACCCGTAGTAATTAAAATTTTACTCATATATAACTCCTTCTTCTAATTTATCATTCATACTTAAAATTATACTTAAAACAAAACCAAGTCCAATACCCACAGTAAGCATTGATGAACCTCCTGCACTTAAAAATGGCAATGTTACTCCAGTTGATGGAAGTAAATTAACATTTATACCTATATGAAGAATAAATTGATTAGCTATCATAAATCCTACTCCATAAATTATCATTTTTTCATATACAGAATTAGCAAATTTTGCACTATAAAATATGAAATAAATTAATAATAGAAACAGGATAATTAAAACTATTCCCCCTATAAATCCCCATTCATCAACAAAACCAGCAAAAATATAGTCTGTTTGTACTTCTGGAAGATAAAAATTTCTTGATATCCCATTTCCATATCCAGAACCAAAAATTCCACCATTACTTATAGATTTCATAGAAAGAAGTGCATGTTCATTTTCAAGATTTAATCTTGATACTCTATATCCCTTTGAAAAAATTGCACCCACACCAAAAAATCCTAGACACATTACTGTAAATATTATCTTCTTATATGAAATAACCTCACTTATCCAATACATACAAAGGAATATTAACACAAATTGTACAGTGGCTGAAAAAGATCTTGAAAGTAATATTAATACTGCACAAAACATAGTATAAACGCCTGTATAAATATATATATTCAATCTCTCTTTTTTAATATAATATGCTCTTTCTATCATATATGCTAAAACTAGTATTAAAAAAAGTTTAGCAAATTCTGAAAACTGAATAGTAAATGAACCAATATTTATCCATCTTCTAGCTCCATTTACAGATTTTCCTGCAACTAAAGTATATACCAAACCAAAAACAATAAAGACCATAATAAACATAGTTAGCTTATTTAATTTATTTACATTTAAAAGTAATGGTATTAAAAACATAACTGCAAATGTCCCTAATAAATATGTCAAATGTTTACTAATTATCGATACATGACTTAAACCCAAAGTATTTTTTAAACTCTCAGGTGATGCCAAGCTAAGTAAATTAAGTATTCCTATAATATTTAATATTAAAATTAGTATGATTATAGTTGTCATTAATTGTTTTTTGCTATCTGTTTTAAAAAAATTATACATTATTTTCTCCTAAAATTTCTATAACTTTATTCTTAAAATATTTTCCTCTTTCTTCAAAATTTTTAAATTGGTCAAAACTTGAAGTAGCTGGAGAATAAAGTACTGTAATATCTTCTTCAAAATTTATATTATCTTTAATAGCTTTTATACAATCATCAACTGTTTCAAAAATTGCATATTTACTATATCCAACCTTTTTAAGTTCATTTTCTATTAAATATCTATTTTCTCCATATATATATGTAAATTTTATTTTTTTCCCTATTTCTCTACCTAATTCATATAAAGGGACTTTCTTATCTTCTCCACCACATATTAATATTACATCATTTTCATATGAGGCTATAGCCTTACTAGTTGAGGCTACATTAGTTCCTTTTGAATCATTTATAAATACTGTATTTGACTTTTGAAAAAAGTTCTCCATTCTATGTTCTATACTTTTTGTTTCTTTTAAAAAGTTTCTAATTACTTTATTAGGAACTCCACAAATTTTAGCTGTGGCAATTACAAACATCATATTTTCTAAATTATGTTCTCCCTTTAATGCAAGGTCTTTAACTGAAATTAATTTATCTGCACTTTGACTTAAACTAAATTTAGAATTATACATTTCATTTAAATCTTTCATAACATATATTTGACCGTCTTTAACAAATATACTACCCTTGTTATTAATACTAATATATACTCTTTTAGGGTTTTTATAATTCTCTAATTCCTTAGCTTTGTTATATAGGTTTAAGAAAATAGGGTCATCTACATTAACTATCATCTTATCTTTTTTATCTTGATTTGAAAAAATATTAAATTTAGTCATATAATAATCTTCAACATCCTTGTATCTTCCTAAATGGTCAGGTGTTAAATTAATTATTCCTGAAATATATGGTTTTATTTTAGGATTATTCTCAAGTTGATAGCTACTTAATTCAAGAACTATATAGTCAAGTTCCTTATTTTCTCTAACTATCTCTGCAAAAGATCTTCCAACATTTCCCCCTAATTCAACATTGAATCCTGATTTTTTAAGCATTTCATATGTTTTAGTACAAGTTGTTGTTTTTCCATTAGTACCTGTAAAGGCAATAATTTGTATATCCTTATTCATATATTCATATGCTATGTCTATTTCAGAATATATAGGCATATTCTTTGCCATAGCTTTTTTAACAAAGCTATTTTCAAAAGATATTCCTGGCGATTTAACTATATATTCTATTTCTTTATTTTCAATAATTTCTAATGCTTTATCGGTACTCATTTCTCCAACTTTATCATCAACTAGTAGAACTTCTTTTCCTTTTGATTCTAATAAATTTTTAGCTCCTATTCCACTAATACCTGCACCAAATACTATAATCATTTTTATCTCCTATCTTAACTTAAGTATCATTAAAGCTAATAATCCAGCAATAATTGTAATAATTAAAAACCTAATAGTTACCTTTGTCTCTGGCATACCTAATTTTTCAAAATGATGATGTATAGGTGCCATTTTAAATACTCTTTTTTTAAATTTTCTATATGATATTACTTGTATAATTACAGATAAAGCCTCAACGAAGAAAATTACTCCCATAATAGGTAAAAGTAATTCTTGTTTTAATAATATGAATATTGTACCTAATAATCCCCCTATAGTAAGTGAGCCTACATCTCCCATAAATACTTGTGCTGGGAAAAAGTTAAACCATAAAAATCCTAAACACCCTCCGATTATAGAGGCTAAAAATACTGCTATTTCTCCTGCTCCCATTACATAATAAATATTAATATATTCTGACCAGTTATAATGACCAACTGCATAAGCTATCAACATTAATATAGATGATACTACAACTATTTGGCTACTAACTAATCCATCTAAACCATCAGTTAAATTAACTGCATTTGATGTTCCAACTATTATAAAGAACATAAAGATGAAAAACATAATAGGCCCGACATATATGTATGATTTTTTTATTATAGGGTTAATTATTGAAAAATCTATAGTCTTATTTACTAAACCTAAATAATATATGAAAGCAAAAACAATTAAAGTCATTATAGTTTGAAATAAAAGTTTTTTCTTACTAGAAAGACCTTTTTTACTTTTAGTTAATTTTAAATAATCATCATATAGACCTATACTAGAAAACACTATAGTCATGAAAAATAGGAAAATAGTAAATTTATTAGTAAAATTCCCTGCAATTAAAGTAGAAAACAAAATAGAAGATATGATTAAAAGACCACCCATAGTAGGTGTACCTTGCTTAGAATAATGACTTTCAGGTCCATCTTCTCTTATAGTATCTCCAAACTTTTTGTATTTTAACCATTTAATAAATGAATTTCCAAATATTATCATAAAAAACAATGAAACACCAAAGGCAACACCCATTCTTATTGATATATATCTAAATACTCTTAAATATGTGTACTGGTCTATAAATAGACTTTGAATATAGTATAACATTAATTGTTTACCTCCATTATATCTTCCATTTTCATAGATCTTGATCCTTTTAATAATACAACTTTTTCTTTAGTTGTTTCTATATTATCTATAGCTCTTTTTATTTCCTCTTTACTCTCAAAATATTCAAATTTAAAAGAAATATCATCTAAACTACATAATTTTTCATAAAGATATCTCATTCTCTTTCCATAAAGGAATATACTATCAAACTTAGTTTCTTTTAATACTGTACTTAAATCTTCATGATATTTTTTCTCATCTTTCCCAAGTTCTAACATATCTCCTAAAGAAATTATTTTAAACTTTTCATTATATATCTTAGAAAATGTTTCAAGAGAAGCTTTCATAGATATAGGAGAGGCATTATACGCATCATTAATATATGTATATTTACCATTAACTATTTGAAATCTTCCACTTGTTAATTCTATATTTTCATAACATAAATCTACATATCCCATATACTTAAGTAAACTATCAACTATAGATACATTTAATAAATTATGTTCTCCTAAAAGATTAGTTTTAATATCTTTTTTAACTTCAACTTTTATTACATCTTCTAATTTAGAAAGAAATTCATCATTCCCATTAACTACAACTTTTTTTGATGTATGAGGTATAATTTCTGTTTTAGCTTTAAAAACATTTTCCATAGTTTCTAAATATTCTAAATGCGACTGTCCTATATTAGTTATTATTGAATAATCTGGTTTAGCTATATCTCCCAGTAAATCAATTTCTCCTAAATCAGACATTCCCATTTCAAGTAATAATATTTCATCACTATCATTTGCTGAAAGTATAGTAAATGGTAATCCTATATGGTTATTATAGTTCCCCTGTGTCTTATATACCCTTACTCCCTTATCTCTTAAAACAGAATGCAGTATATCTTTGACTGTTGTTTTACCATTTGAACCTGTAATACCAATAACTGTGAATTTATTTCTCTCCCTATATTTTCTAGCAAATTCTTGCATAAATTTAATACTATCTTTCACATAATGTCCATTATTTAATCTTATTTCTTTTTTATCATAAATCACAAAAGCTCCCATATTTTCTGCTTCTTTTGCATAGTCATTACCTTTATTAATAGCAAAAAACACACTATTTGGGGTTGCTTCTTTAGAATTCATACTAACTTTAAAATCTTCTTTTAAAGAGGGTATTTTTCTTCCTATTAATTCTTCTAATACATTTAATTTATTCATATTTAATCAAGGAATTTCCCTTTCTTTTATTATACTTTAATTATACCAAAAAAAAATAATAAAAACTACTCTAATTCACTCCATAATAATATTAATTCATCTTCCATTTTTTTCATGTCATCTATTTCTTTTTGTATGTTAAGCATTTTTTCTAAATCATTAATTTTTCCTGCTAAAATCATTTCTTCATCTAAGCTCTTAAGTTTTTTAGAAACTTCTTCTAAATCTTTTTCAACTTTTTCTAAATCTTTCTTTCTTTTAATTTCAGCTTTTTGTTTAGCCTTTCTTTCTTCATAACTAAGTTTTTCCTCAGTTTTATCTACTACTTCTTTTTTTACCTTAATACTTTCTTTATACTCTCCATAATTACCTTTAAATTCTTCTAAACCATTTTCAGATAAAAAATATATCTTGTTACACACAGAATCTAAAAAATGTCTGTTATGAGAAATTAAAAGCATCGTTCCCTCATAATCTATTAAAGCATTTTCTAAAACTTCTATAGAATATATATCCAAATGGTTAGTTGGTTCATCAAGTATTAATAAATTAGCTTTTTCTTCTATTAATTTAAGTAAAGAAACCCTAACTTTTTCTCCTCCTGATAATGATGAAATCTGTTTTAACACATCATCACTTGTAAATAGAAAAGAGGCTGCCTTACTTCTTAAATACTCTTCAGTACATAAAAGAGAATTATTAATTTCTTGTAAAATATTATTATTTGGATAAAGATTTTGATGATCTTGATCATAATATCCAATATGTACCCTTTCCCCTATCTTAAAATCTCCACTATCTTGTTTTAACTTATCCATTAATATTTTTAAAAGTGTTGATTTACCTATTCCATTTTTACCTATTATTCCTACTTTATCTCCTTTGTATAAATCAAAACTTACATTATTTAAAACTTTCTTATCATCAAAACTCTTACATATCTTATTTACACTTAATACCCTATCTGCTGATTCTGATTTCATTTCAAATTTTAATTTCATTCTATTTGGATTAAATACAGGATTTTCCATTCTTTCCATTCTATCAAGTATTGTCTGTCTTCCTCTTGCTTGTTTTGCCTTTATCCCCGCCTTATATCTACTTATATATTCTTCTATTTTTCTTATCTTTTCACTTTCTTTTTCAAATCTTTTTATTTCCCCTTTTATATACAATTCTTTTTGTATTACAAAATCTGAAAAATTCCCGTTATATTCATAAATTTTCTTATTCTCTATCTCCATTATCTTATTACATACCTCATCTAAAAATATTCTATCATGAGATATTAACAAGAATGCTTTAGTATATTTTTTTAAATAATCTTCAAGCCACTCTATAGAAACTATGTCCAAATGGTTAGTTGGCTCATCAAGTATTAATAAATCTGGTTCTTGAAGTAACAATTTAGCAAGTGTAACCCTAGTTTTTTCTCCACCTGAAAGTGAAGATATATTAATATCTTTAAAATTATTTAATTCAAGTCCTTGCATAACCTGTTTAATTTTAAATTCTATTTCATATCCACCAGTAGCCTCATATTCATGTTGTAACTTTTCATAATCTTCTAACAATTTTTCTACATCTTCTGATACTGCCATTAAAGTATTAAGTCTATTAATCTTAAAAAGCAATTCTTTTTGCCTATAATACACCTCAAGTAATTCCTCATAAACTGTATTTTTATCAGATGAGAATGTATGGTTTTGAGAAAGATAACCTACTCTAATATTAGGATTAAGAAAAACATTACCTTTTTCATTAACATTTTCTTCCATGCCGTCATGATTTTCTTTTCCTAGAAGTATTTTAATTAATGATGATTTACCTACACCATTTAATCCTATTAAACCAATTTTATCAGTGTTATTAATACTAAAATTAATGTCTTTTAATATATATTCTCCATTGTATTGTTTCCATACATTATTAAATTGTACTAAATTCATCATTTCCCCTTACATGAAAAATAGTCCCATGAAATTTCATTGAACTATCTTATTTTATTCTATTTTGATTTATAAATTCATCAATATTTGAACCTTTAAAAGCATTTCTATCAGTAAATCCAGATATACCCCTAACTCTTCCTCTATTAGAGTATTGCCAAAAATCCCATCTTTCCTGACTTGGATACCACTTAATATTCCTAATCCATATAGGGTTATCTAAAAATTCATTTTCTATATATGCCTTATATGTATGTCTAGTAACATATATTATAGCTCTTTTCCTATAATGTCTTTCTAATATATCTATTAAATCCTTTAGCTCCTTATTTACTATCTCCTTTGGATACTTAGTTGGTATTTCTAAATCAATTATAGGGGGAAAAGCCTTTTCAACTACAGGTACCTTGGAAATATAGAACTTAGCTTGTTCTTCTCCCTTTGATAACATTGAAAAGAAATGATATGCTCCTACTCTAAATCCTGTAAGTTGTGCCTTATTCCAGTTATAGAAAAAATCTCTGTCTAAGTGATCTTTCCCCTCTGTTGCTTTCATAAATACAAATTTATAGCTTTTATCTATTTGATACCAATTAAGTCTTACCTTATGATGTGATATATCTATACCGTGTATATCATATTTCACTGACAAAATATGATTATGATAAAGATAACCTGAAAGTTCCAAATACCAAGCTAATACTCCTAGCATGACTAAAAGTATTAGCATTTTTATTATTCTTCTCATATTTCCTCTTATCTTATTTCTGTTTTACCACCCATATATGGAATTAATACTTCTGGAATTAAAATACTTCCGTCCTCTTGTTGATAATTTTCTATTATTGCAAGTAAAGTTCTTCCTACAGCAAGTCCTGAACCATTTAATGTATGTGCAAAATAGCTCTTTTTATCCTCTGCTCTAAATTTAATCATAGCACGTCTTGCTTGGAAATCTTCAGTATTTGAACAGCTTGATATTTCCCTATATTTATTTTGAGATGGAACCCACACCTCTAAATCATATGTTTTTGTTGCTGAAAATCCCATATCTCCTGTACATAAAGCAAGCACTCTATAAGGCAAGCCTAATTTTTGTAATATCTTTTCTGCACAATTTGTCATATGTTCTAATTCTTCATAAGATTTATCTGGGTGAACTATTTTAACCATTTCAACCTTATTAAATTGATGTTGTCTAATTAGTCCTTTTAAATCTCTTCCACCACTACCTGCTTCTTGACGGAAACAAGCTGTAAATCCACAAAAATATTTAGGTAATTCTTCCTCTTTAAGTATTTCTCCTGCATACATATTTGTTAAAGTTACCTCAGCAGTAGGTATAAGGTAAAGATCTTGTCCTTTTATCTTATACATATCTTCTTCAAACTTAGGTAGTTGTCCTGTACCTATCATAATATCTCTTTTAGCAAGTTGAGGTGTTAAAATTTCTGTAAATCCATGTTCTTCAGTATGTGTGTCTAACATGAAATTAATTAATGCTCTTTCAAGTCTTGCTCCCATACCTTTGTACACTGTAAATCTTGAACCTGAAAGTTTTGCTCCTCTTTCAAAATCAAGTATATCTAAATTTACACCTAATTCATCATGTGATTTAATCTCAAAATTAAATTGTGTTGGTTCTCCCCATTTTCTAATCTCAACATTATCATCTTCACTTTCTCCAACAGGAGTAGAACTATGTGGTACATTAGGTATAGTTAAAAGCATATTCTTTTGTTTTTCTTCTATTTCTAAAACTTCTACATCTAATTCCTTAATCTTATTAGAAACCTTAGCCATATTTTCTTTAAGTTCTGTTGAATCTATACCCTCTCTTGCATTTTTACCTATTACTGCTGAAACATCATTTCTTTCCTTTTTAAGTGTTTCAACTTTAGTTAATAATTCTCTTCTTTTAATATCTAACTCAATTAATTCATCTAAATTATATTCACTATTTCTATTTTTTAATCCTTGCTTTACAAGTTCTACATTTTCTCTTATAAATTTCATTTCTAACATTGTTTTTCCTCCAAGAATTTAAGTATCGTTGCGTTATTTTCACTCATTTCATTAACATTAATTTCTATTTTTTCATTAAATTTAACTTCAAATATATATGAATAAAGCTTATCAACTGCTTTTTTATTACCATATCCCTCTTTAGATTTACATATATATCCTATTAAATTTCTTAAAAAAGGAATGCTAATCCCTATATCTTCAAATATTTTTTCAAAAAGATAAACTTTAATCAACCTATTTTCATCATCTGATAATTTGGCATTAATATAAAGAATGTCAAAAAACGCTTTATTATCTCTTCTAATTAATTCATTTGCAAGACTTAAGGAATGAACTTCATCTCTATTAAATATTGCTCTAAAAAAGCTTTCCTTTAATCTTCCTAAATCTATACTTGAATGTCTTTTTATCTTTTTCTCTTTTCTTAAATAAATGTCTTCTAAATTAAACACTTCATCTACATAAGTAAATCCTTTAAAATACATGTATCCATATTCTAAAATATAGGATGGTTCTTTAATTAATATATTAGATTCCATATCTATTTTAAAATACTTTGCTTTTTCATTAAAATTTTTAAAATCATTTAAAAACTCATCAAATTCATTATAGCTCTTTAATTTACCCATAATTTTATCCTTTTAATTCTAAATATATTTCTTCTAGTCTCCTAAATCTATTTCTTATTCCAGATTTAGATATTTTTAATTTATCAGCTAATTCTTGAAATGAATCTTCATCATACATTAATCTTAATTTAGATAATTCTGACAAAGCCTTAGTTAAATTATCTAAGCCTATTTTTTCATCAATATATTCTATCATATCTATTTGTTTAATAGAAGCTGACATTTTTTTAGTTTCATTTGCAAGTTCGTAATTCATATTTCTATTTATCTTATTATTCAATTCCTTTTGAACAGTAACATCTTCATATTCAAAGAATACTTGAAGTCCACCTATCATATGTATAATATCTAAAATATCTTCTGAATTTCTAATATATACAATATTTTTATTCTTTTTTTCTGTTTGAAATACTTTTTTATTAATATGTTTTAATAACATATATAGGAACGTTGACGCATCTTCTGTGTCTATAAAAAAATCAAGTGTGTAACCTTTACTTGGATCTTTAATATATCCTGAATTAAGAAAATATCCTCTTAATATACCTGATACATTTTTATTATCAGAATATTTTTTAAAAGAAAATAGTTCCTTTAAAAATGCTCCATAATTTTCTTCTATATCTATAATATTAGTTATACTTATTGTGTAAACTCTTGGCTTAGAAAATCTTTTAGCTGTAATATATCTAAGTTGTGGAACAAGTTCTGTTACCTTAAGTATATTATTATACACTCTTTGAGCTAATTTTAAATTTTCTGTACTAAATTCTATCCCACTATTTTTTATACAGTTTTTAGATAGAAATAGTCCAAAAAGTTCTGCCATAATATCATTTTTATCTATATTTTTTTTATCTAAAATTTCATCTTTTAACTTTGAAGAATATGACATAATTTCTCCTATTTAACTTTTTTTAGATTATACCATAATAAAAGCTTGTAGGCAAATAAAAAGGCAGTATTTTTCATTACTGCCCTATCATTAAAATGTATATCCTGACTCTATTCCTACTACCCCTTTTGTACTACCTGTATAAACTGCTATATTATAGCTATCTTTTAATTTAACACCTAATGATAGTTTTCCTAAAGATTTTAATACATGTTTTTCATATTTCCACTCTTTTGCTTTAACTTCAAATATTACACCTTTTCCCATTTCTAAACCAGCATATACTTTAACATTTTCTTTTATTCTGTAATTAAGATTAACTTCTCCACCTAAAATTATACCTGGTATAAATAATGTATCACCATTACCTGATGATCCATTAATTTTTGACCCTAAAATTGTTGTAATTTTTGGTCCAAAGGTAATATCAATATTTTTACTAGCCTCAATTTTCCATTCAGGTAAAAATGAAATAGCTCCAGAAACAAATTTAAGTCCATAACCATGTTTATCCATAGCTCCTAAAGAAAGCTCAACCCTATATCTAGGTCCCATTACTTTATTTGAACTAGATGTGTTATATATTCCTGTATTTCTTTTTTTATTAGAGTCTGTAACAGAAATCTTTTTAATTTCTTGTTTTTTATTATTTGTTTTTGCTGAAAATGAAAATAACCCAACAAATAACATTATTGATAACAGTAATTTCTTCATATATTTTCCTTTCTATTAAAAAGTATAACCTAATTCTACTCCTAGCAATGCTTTAATATCTCCAGTATAAATAGACATATTGTATCTATCTTTTAATTTAATACCAAATGCAATTTTACTTATACTAGCAAATTCTAAAGTAGGCTTATTATCTGAACTTGAGCCACCACTTGAACTCATTGGAGACGCACTTGTATTTTTGATGAATTTTTGAAATCCTATTCCTGTTCCTGCTTCTAATCCTAAATATATTTTAACATTATTTTTTACTCTATAATTAAAATCTACTTCTCCACCAATTAATACATTAGACCATATTGCTGGTGAATTTCCATGATCTATAAAATTTACATTTATTGTAGCTTTTGGACCAAAAGTAATGTCAAATTTTTCGCTAACTTGTTTTTTCCATTCAGGTAATACTGAAATAGATCCTGAAAAGAACTTGCTCTTTGCTGCTATTTTATCATTAACAAAACCAAAAGATCCCTCAAGTCTGTATCTTGGTCCAGTAATATCAGCAGAAAAAGAAATTAATCCTCCACCCACAAAAAATAACACTGATAGTAATAATTTTTTCATTATTATTCCTTTCCATTAAAAAGTATATTTTGTTTCAATTATAGCTCTATCACTATTACAAAAAGCTATTATTTACAAATATCAAAAGTATTAATAAGCTTTTTCCCTCTAAACTCTCTTTTTACTAAATTTCCGATAGAATTATACTATATATTTTTAAGAAAATCAATTATGAAAAAAAATCACATGCTCAACCAAAGCATGTGATAAATTAATTTATTTATTTAAAATTTTATTTCGTTTACATATTCTCCGTTTACATATAGGTCATACATAGCTCCTGTAGCTCCATCAACTATCCATCCCAAGAATCCTGGAACAAATATATTACCTACTATAAATGCACCTACATTTACTTTTGGTTCAATTAGGTATTCTTTTCCACCTGATTTTACTGTATAATGAGCTCCTGTAAAGAATCCATCTCCTTTTTCTAAGTAAACTTTTAACTCTCCAGTTCCCTCTTTTACAACTTTACCATATTTGTTTATTACTTGTATTTTTTCATCTGATGTAATTTTGTAATTTTGACCTTTACCATTAACTACAGTCGAACAACTAGTAAAAACAAATGTTGCTAACGCACATAATAAAAATTTTTTCATATCATATCCTCCTAATTTAAAATGTATACCCTGTTTCTATTCCAAATACACCTACTCCATTTTCTATAAGTGTTCCGTTATAATAAAATGCAATGTTATACTTATCTTTCAATTTAAATCCTAATACAACCTTAGCTATAGCTGTCATTTCTGCTTCTACTCTTGTACCATTTGATGTAGCATTAGGTTTATGTATTATTTTAGGTCCTGTTAAATTCGCTGTAAAAGATGTTAGTCCTATTAATAACAATGTTGAAAATATTTTTCTCATTTTTCTCCCTATTTTTTAATATATTTGATTATACCTCATTTTAGTAATTATGTCAATTGTAGAAATTTGTATTTAAACCCTCTAAAATTAAGGTAATTTCAAGTTCTATAACATTCAATTTTTTTACATAAATATCAAAGTGTTTAAGTGTTGATTTTTATTAATTTTAGGTGTATACTCAAACTATATTATCATATACATATATATGATGTTAAACCAATTTTATGTAATAACAAAATACAATTTTATCTCACAAATAGATTATTCTTCGGAATAATCTATTTTTATATTTTAAATAATAAGGCATGTATTTTGTCTTTATTTCAACTTTATGGGAAAATATCATTAATTAAGAATAAAATCACTCTTATATATCAATACTATTAATAGTATTTTTTCATTTTTTATCCTTGTATAAATTTAGTTTAATCCCTATACTTTATTTGATTATAACTATCAATTATCGCTGATTTTATTTGACATTCTTAACACTTTTCGCCTATCTTGCATTGAAAAAAATAATGTGATATAATTAGTTGTAAATTAAAATTATTTAGGAGGTACTTTACATGGCAGTAAAAGTTGCGATTAATGGATTTGGAAGAATAGGAAGATTAGCATTAAGATTAATGATTAACGATCCTAACTTCGACGTAGTTGCTGTAAACGATTTATCAGACGCTAAAACTTTAGCACACTTATTTAAATACGATTCAGCTCAAGGAAGATTTGATGGAACAGTAGAAGTTAAAGAGGGAGCATTCATAGTTAATGGTAAAGAAGTTAAATCTTTTGCAGATGCAGATCCTAAAAACTTACCATGGGGAGAATTAGGTGTAGATGTAGTATTAGAATGTACTGGATTCTTCACTAAAAAAGAAAAAGCAGAAGCTCATATAGAAGCTGGAGCTAAAAAAGTTGTTATTTCAGCACCTGGACAAGGAGATTTAAAAACAGTTGTATTCAACGTAAACCACAATATTTTAGATGGTTCAGAAACTGTAGTATCAGCAGCTTCTTGTACAACTAACTGTTTAGCACCTATGGCTAAAGTGTTAAATGATAAATTCGGAATAGTTGCAGGAACAATGACAACTATACATGCTTACACAGGAGATCAAAACACATTAGATGCACCTCACAGAAAAGGTGATTTAAGAAGAGCTAGAGCAGCAGCAGAAAATATAGTTCCTAACTCAACAGGAGCAGCAAAAGCAATAGGATTAGTTATACCTGAATTATCTGGTAAATTAGATGGTGGAGCACAAAGAGTTCCAGTACCTACAGGATCATTAACAGAACTTGTTTCTATTTTAGAAAAATCAGTTACTGCAGCTGAAATTAATGCAGCTATGAAAGAAGCAGCTAACGAATCATTTGGATATACTGAAGAAGAATTAGTATCATCTGATATAATTGGAATTAAATTTGGATCATTATTTGATGCAACTCAAACTAAAGTTGTTACAGTTGGAGATAAACAAATCGTTAAAACAGTATCTTGGTATGATAACGAAATGTCATATACTGCACAATTAATTAGAACTTTAGATTACATCGTAAATTTATCTAAATAATTACATAGATTAAAAGAATCAGAAAAATTTCTGATTCTTTTTTTATATCCTAAATTCCAAAAGTAAATGTCCAAAAAAGTAATTGAAAAAAAATAGGATATACAGTACAATCATAAATGACCAAATCTATTGAAAGGAACTGTATACCCATGACTAATAATAACACATTTTTTAAAATTAATAAAGAAGAAAAATTTAAACATCTTACTAAAGTTGACCGTGGTATCATTTACCATATCCTTAAAGATAATAATATTAAAGAATTAACTAAATA
>NZ_LKKW01000011.1 GCF_001891165.1 Streptobacillus ratti
CCTTATTATTTACTGTATCGCTTCCTATTAATCTTAAAGTGTCATTATTTCCATTACTAGTTATATTACCAGTTACATTGTCTATAGATTTTATCGTAACAATAGTTTCAGACATTCCATCTTTTTCTAATGTTAAATTACCCTCTAATGTACCGTTTTGTAAATCTACTCTTAATAAATGAAATTTTTTGGTTTTTTTTATCGGATGTTCATCATCATAATGAACAATATTTATATTACCTTTAATTCTACCATTATTTTCTATTTTCCCCTTTACAGTATAAAGATTAAATTTCCCACTATTTTCTATATTACCAAAATTTTGAAAATTTAATTCTTCAGAAGAAACAAATATGTCTTGTGTTTTAATCTTACCAGTTTTTGTGTTTATAAAATCAATTCCAATTTCTAAATCTATCTCTCCAGTCATTTCATTTTCAATTATATTAGACTCTATTTCACCAGAATTTACAAATGAATATTTTGACATAGTTCTAGTAAAAATTCTTTCTACTTTAATTTTTCCCTCATTCTTAAAATCTAAACTACCCTCATGGGCTAAAACATATAACCTACCAGTTAATAATCCTGTCTTTCTATTTATTAAACTTACTTTATTAAGTCCATGTACTGAAGTATGTCCCTCTATTGTTCCAGCATTATCTAAAACTGTTAATTCTTCAGAAAAAAAGTTATTATCCCTATAGTTATCACCTATTGAATTTTTTAATATTGCATCTTTTGAATTTTTAAAATATATATATTTTGACCTTAAATTTATTCCTTCTTTATTAGTATCAATTTTTTTATTATTTAAAATATATATTAAATTTGAATACCCCTCTTCACCTATTTTATCAAATCTAACAAATTTAGTATCTTTTTCAATTAAAATGTTTGTATTATTTACAATTTTTAAACTATCTGGTATTTCATTAGTCTCTGAATATATGTTATTCTCTCCAGAAGTTGTATAATCTTTATTAAGTTCAATATTTACTTTTTCTTTATCACCTATGTGAACTTTATCTTTTGGATCTTTAATAGTTTTATCATACTTAATTTCTTTTTCAATATCATGTATTTTTTTGATATCTTCATTTATTCTATCATCAATTGTTTCAGCATTAGCCAAAATCGACATAAAAAAAATGATACTCCTAACATACCAATTTTTACTCACAACTTTCTCCTTTTTTTCCTTTTTTAATAACTCTAAACATTATACCCCCCCCCCGATATTTTGTCAATAGCTTTATGTGAAATTTTTATGCAATCTTTTAATCCACTTCAATATATATTTCATAAATCTTTACATAAATATAATATAATTGATTTTTTTCCATTAATATTGTATTATAATATTTATTTGGAGGTATTTATGAAATATATAATTGAATTTGATATGATACAAACTATCGGTATTGCTGTAATATTTTTAATTTTAGGTATAAAATTAAAAAAGAGAACACCATTATTACAAAAATACTGTATTCCTAATCCAGTTATTGGTGGAATAATTTTTTCAATAATAACATTAATATTAAGATATTTAAAAATAGTTGAATTTAATTTTGATACTACATTACAAAACTTTTTTATGATAATGTTCTTTACTAGTATTGGATTTAATGCTAGTTTCAAGTTAATTAAAAAAGGTGGAATTAAACTTATACACTTCTTATTTGTTGCAGTTTTATTGATATTTTTTCAAAACGGAATAGCATTAATAGTTGGAAAAATTTTAAATATTAACCCTTTAATGGCATTAATGACTGGTTCAACTCCTATGACAGGGGGACATGGAACTTCTATAGCAATATCTGAAAATATACAAATAGACGGATTAAAAACTATAGCAATTGCTGCTGCAACTTTTGGTACTGTTATAGGTTCATTAATAGGACCACCACTTGGGAAAAAGTTGATACAGAAATATAAGCTTAAATCTAATGACCAAGTAGATGATATAATAAAAGAAGATGATAAAATACATGAACTTGATGAGGAAAGATTTGCAAAAGCATTTTTCATTTTACTTTTATCTATGAGTAGTGGGACAATATTAAATATTTGGTTTAAAAAGATAGGATTACAATTGCCTGTATATATAGGCCCTATGTTTATAGCAGCAATAATTAGAAATTTATTTGATGTATTGTATAAGGAAATTCCTATGAAAGAGATACAAATATTAGAAAGTATATCACTTAGCTTATTCTTGTCTGTCGCTCTAATTTCATTAAAATTATGGCAATTATTTGACCTTGCTGGACCACTTGCTATACTTCTATTAGCTCAAGTTATTACTATATATGTGTTTATAAGATACATTACATTCAATATTATGGGCAGAAACTTTGATGCAGCAGTTATTTCAGCAGGACATATGGGATTTGGTATGGGAGCTACACCTAATGCTTTAGCAAATATGAAATCAATAAATGAAGAATTTGGTTATTCAAAACTTGCATTCTTAGTTGTTCCTATAGTAGGAGCATTATTTATAGATTTTTTCAATATTACTATTATTACCTTTTTCATACAATATTTTAGTTAATTAAAAAAGCCTGTTTTTATGTAATCTATCCAATTATTGGATATTAATACATTAATCAGGCTTTTTTATTATTCATCAAGAGGAAGTATTTCTATAAATATTTCATAATCAATAATTTCATTTTTCAAAATTCTTTTATATCCCTCTAATTGCTTAATATATTTAGGATTATTAACAACATTATGACCTATTTTAAAATCATAAATATATGCCTTTTTTTTCTCTTTATCTATTAATAATAAATCTATAATATACATTTTATCATTATCTTCTTTATCAAAAATTTTAAATTCTGAATACTTTATATTCTTACTTTCTAATATATGTTTATATCTTTTTATGTTTTTTTCTATCAAATCAAGTACTCTATTAAAACTTAAATCAGATAATAAATTACCATATTTCTTTTTAACTATATCTATTGCAATATCTACATTCCCATTATACACTTCAAAAAAGTAATGTATTGCACTACCCTCTTTTTGTCTTTCTATTCTTTCCACAGTATATTTTTCATCATTAACATTAATATAATTACTTTGAGTAAAATAATTAGAATATTTTGAGTAATCTAAAATATCCTTTTCCTTAATTTCAACATCAGATATATCTCTATTTCCTACACTTTTTTCTTCCTTAATTAAAGGTCCTTGAATTCCATAGAAGATATAGCAATTCTCTTTTGCTCTAGTATATGCTACATAGTTAAGATTTAAATAAGCATCTGAATTACCTTTATTTATAGTAGTGTATTCATTATATGCGTTCTCAAATTGTTTTAAATTATCCATTAAATCAGCTTTTTCAATTTCATTTAATGTATCATCATCATTTATTTCTTTAATCATTTTATTTAAAATATTATAATCACACATTCTAAATCCACTTATATTATACTCATCATCATAGGATACATATTTTTTTAATCCTATTTTCACATCATTAAAGCTATCATCATAAGTATATACATTTTTGTATTCAAGTCCCTTAGAAGCATGAATAGTACTTAATATTATTCCCTCTTTTTCAATAATAGATTTCTTAAATACTTTATTTTTTTCAATATTCTCATAAAAATCATATATATTTGAAAATTCTTTCATTTTCTCAAAATAAAAATTCAAGTTTAATATATCATTAGAATCATCGTTTAAACTATATCCAAATCTTTCTATATATTCCTTACCAAAATCAAAATTATTTGAATTAAAAGAATTATGTTTATCAAAATTATCTTTGAAATATTCAATATCTTCATCTATTTCACCTTGAATAACATCATTTATTTCATTTAAACTATATTTTTTAATATCACTTCTTAAAAATTCATATTTATTCATCTCATTTCTAGTAACTAAATATTTAACTAATTTATGTGCAGTTTTTACAGAATTAACATCTAATATATTTGATTTAGTCATTAAAGAATATCTAATATTTTCCTCATCTAAATATTTAGCAATTTTCTCTAATTTATTATTATCTCTCAATAATACAGCTGTATTTGTAAAATCTTTATTTTCCTTAATTTTTTCAACTATTTTCTTTATTATACTATCTTCATCTTTATTATTCTTTTCTACTAAAATTGTTTCAACATACCCAGCATTTTTTTCTTCTTTACTTGATTTAACTTCATCATATCTATAACTTGGAATCCTTGTAAATATATCATTTACAAAAGAAATAATATTCTTTTCAGATCTATAGCAGGTATCTAAAGTTTTTATTATAGTATCTTCACCTAATGACTTATCTAAATCTTCAAATAATTTCTTATATCCTCCACGCCATTCATATATACTCTGTTTTTCATCTCCTACACAAGTAACAATCTTTGCACCGTCCATTATTAATTTAATAAACTTAAACTGAAGTACACTTGTATCTTGAAACTCATCTACCATTAAAGCTTCTATTTTACCGTCCATTAATTCATAAAAATATTCTGTAACTTTTCCATTTTTTACTAACCCTAACTTTTCATCAAACATATATTTAAAGGTATAGTATGTTATATCATTAAAGTCTAGTAACTTATTTTCTTTTTTTAATCTAAAATCTTCATCAAAAACTATCTTATGATTTTTTAATAACTCATTTGTTTTCTTAGTACTTTCATAACTATATCTAATTAATTGAAAATCTTGTATTTTTTTACTTAATTCATAATTTTTTTCAAATAGATATTTTACTACATCCTTTTTTTTCTCTTTAGTATTAAATACATTTTTCATTGTATTTATTTTATTAAATAATGACCTTAGATTTTTATATTCCATTTCCATATTACTTGAATTAATTTTTTCTAAAGCATTTAATATCCTAATAGTATCGGCTTTCATTTTAGCTTCTTCACCATTATATTCTATTTTTAAATCATTAAAGAATAAATTTTTAGCTTTATTTATAACATCATTTAAAGTATATTTTTCTTCAAGTTTTTCTATACTTAGTAATTCATTTTTGTTATATAAAAAGTTTGTTTTAATCTCTTTTATTATATCCTTTATATTTCTACTACTAAACTTAAAATCAAATTCTTTATTATTTAATAAATTCATTACAAAGTCTGTATACAATGTTTTATCAGTATCTGTATCTTCTGTTAATATGTTATAGTTATACATTTCTAATATAGGTTCAGCAATACAAGTATTAAATACCTTAGAAGTAAATCCATCTATAGTATCTATTCTAACCCTATTCTTATTAATCAACATATCCTTATATATATCAGTTAATTTTTCTATATCACCATCTTTAAACTTATACTCAAAATTATTTTCTATATTCTTCATTAACTCTTCATAATTTTTACCCTTAGAAATTATTGTCAAAAGAAATTCAAAAATTCTATTCTTTATTTCAGCCGTAGCCTTTTTTGTAAAAGTCATTACTAAAATATTTCTAAAATCTATATCAAGCAAAAGAAAATATATATACTCTAAAGATAATCTATATGTTTTACCAGTACCAGCACTAGCTTTTACTACTGTTTTAATTTTTTTCATACTTAATTACCTCCTTAAAATTAGAATATTTATTTTCCTCACCAAATTCAAAAATATCTCCAGTTATAAATTGAGTTAGAGCATCTTTTATTTTTTCTTTATCTACATCTGCCTTTTCAACATTTATTTCTTCTAAAGTGTCAAATGTTTGAATAAAACTAATATATCCTATTTTTTCCTTATCTTCAAATTCATTCATATAAGAATATATAGTTACTTGATTTGCATAAACTTTTATTTTTTCTTTTTTAAATTTACCTGTCTTAAAGTCAATTATTATATATTTATTTTCTGTTTCTATAACTAAATCTGTTTTACCTATAACTTTAATTGTTCTATCTAATATTTCTAAATCAAAACTAACTTCTTTTTCACTATAAATATTTAATACATTTTCATTTGATAATATATTTTTTAATTTATCAAAAAAATCTAATATTGTTTTAGGTAAATCATTTAAATATGTGATATAAAAATACTTTTTATATTTTTCTAAAATATTATTTTCTTTTTGATTAATTACAGTATTTATAGCTTCTGTTATATATTGTAATAATATTTCATCTTTAATGTATTTTATATTTTTATCTACTTTATTTATTATTAATTCCATAATACTATGTGTAATATTTCCTACTTCAATACTTTCTATATCCTCATTATATATATCACTTTTTTCTATTTTATCTGAAAGGTAATATTCTATTTCTGAATTAATAAGATTAAGCAATTTAGTAACAGATATTTTATTAAAATCAGAAATTAAATCTTTCTTATACATAACATCATTACATGTTAAATAAACATCACTATCAACTTTTTTTATACCACTTTTATTTAATAATTGATTCAATATTTCAGCTTTTTCACTCATTGTAATTTCTTTTTTTTCAGCCTTTAATCCATGATTAAACATTAATTCAGTTAAAAATGGCATTTCAGAAATATTTTCATCTTCATTTTTTATATAACTTATATATATATTATTTGATATAGCTATATTTCTATATACATTATACAAATTCTCATATATTAAATTATCAGATACAGGTAATCCTAATTCACTACTTTGTACCTTAGAAAATATATTTCTATCTTTAACAAAAACATTACCTTGAACATTAATTAAAGCTAAATTTTCTTTAGCTCCTGTACTTAATTTTTTAATATCTAATATCTTACTATTATTATCAGATAAATTTATATGTAAAGTTTTTCTATCTAAATATTTTGTAAATAATATTAAATATTCACTTGAAAAATTAGTCAAAAAAGAAAAATCTAACACATTTACTTCACTTAGTGCTTCAAAATATGTAAAACTTGTATTAAACATGTATTCTTTATCTGATTTAATATTTCCAATCTTTGTTAATTTATCTAAATACTCTTCCTTACTCTTATATTCTTTCATTTCATCTAATAAGCTTAGACTTTTTAATTTATTACTATCAATATATATATTTCCATACTTTGATTCTCTAAATAAAGTATCTATATCATTTTCTGATATATTAAACTCTTTTCTAAATTCTTTTATAGCGTACAATTTATATATATCTAATATTAAATATCTACCATTAATTTCATTATTAATAGCTGTATATATCTTAGTTATTATATTATATGCTACAGTTTTATTAAATGAAAAATCAAAAGTATTAGCAATCTCATTTTGATTTATATATACATTTTCTGATTTAATTTCATCTATTTTCTTTTCTTCCATATCATAAAAAGTATTAAATTCTATATTATCAATAATACTTAAAGTTTGACTATATTTATCACTACATTCTACTATCTTAATTTTCTTATCTTTTAAATTAGGCATAGTTATATTTTTTAATATATTTTTCTCTTCATCATAATCATTTTTATCAATAAAAAGATATATAGATAAATTATCTATATCTTCAAGTATTTTCTTTTCAAGTAGATTATATGAAAACTTGTTAATAAAAACTATATTCTTAAAAGATTTAAAATAATCAATATTAATATATGAATATATTGGTAATAAATATCTAGGAATTTTATCTTCTGTTCTTGATTTTTCTAACATTATATCATTAATAGTTAAATATATATTAATTATGTTTTTTTGCCAACCATGTATTTCTATTTTATCTAAATCTATTCCATATTCTATATATTCTTTCATAAAAGAATAATATCTATATGCAATATCAATACAATCAAAATAGTTATTAATTTGTAATTTCTTTTTAAGTTCATCATTTAAACTATTAAAAAAATATACAACTTCTTTTTCTTCTTTAAGTAATATCTTTTTAGTAAGAAGTATTTTTTCCCAAAATTCAGTTTCAGTTATATATTTTTTGGTTGTAAATATATCTTTATCATTATTTTCTATTTCAATTTTATCATTAAAATTTGAGAATACATATAAAGTGTTATCTACAGTATTTTTATTTAAATCAAAATCTATTCCCTTATATTCAAATTTCAAAGCCATCATACACCACCTTTATTTTTAATATATTATATCATTTTTAATAAAAAAACTGAATTATATATATAATTCAGTTGTATGTATTATAAAGCTTTTACTTTTTCTACTAAAGCTTTAAATTCTGAAGAATTGTTTAAAGCAAGTTCTGCTAAAACTTTTCTATCTAATTCTATATTTAATTTCTTTAATCCATTCATAAATCTTGAATATGATAATCCCTCAGCACGAGTTGCTGCATTAATTCTGATTATCCATAATTCTCTCATTGTTCTTTTCTTTAATTTTCTATGTTCTGTTGCATAAGCCATAGCTTTTTTAACAGCTTCATTAGCCTTTTTATAATTAGTTTTTGTAGCTCCTCTATATCCTTTTGCTTCACTTAATACTTTTTTATGTTTTTTTCTTCTTACTATTCCTGTTTTTACTCTTGGCATTTTCTTTCCTCCTTATAAGTTATTATCTTCCTGCTTGTCCTGCTAATAATCTTGATGCTTTTTTAGCCATTCCACCATCTAATACTTGGTCTTTTCCTAATCTTTTCTTTCTCTTATGAGTTTTCTTAGTTAATATATGACTTTTTCCTGAATGTTTAACTACGAATTTACCTGTTCCTGTTACTTTAATTCTTTTTTTAGCTCCTTTGTGTGTTTTCATCTTTGGCATATTTTTTCCTCCTCTTGTCTATTTTTTAGGTGAAAGCATAATAAATTTTTGAACTTGCTCTCTACCATATTTTTTTTCAACTATAGCTTTATCTTCAAAGACATTTGCAAATTCATCAAGAACTTTTATAGCAGTTTCTGAGTGCATTTTCTCTCTTCCTGATAATCTTAAACTGATTTTTACTTTATTTTCTTTTTCTAAAAATTTATCAATTTGATTAATTTTAGTTTCCATGTCATGTGTATCAATATGAGGTTTAACTCTTATCTCTTTAATTACAGTATTTTTTTGTCTTTTTTTATTTTCTTTATCTTTTTTTATTTTTTCATAACGATATTTCCCATAATCCATTATTTTACATACTGATACTCCATTATTTGAAGACATTTCTACTAAATCAAGATTTTTTTCTTGAGCTATGTTATAAGCATCATGGAAAGACATTACACCTAATTGTCCACCTTCCTCTGAAATTAATCTTATTTCTTTAGCTCTAATTTCATCATTGATCCTAGACCCATCAGTTTTTCCAGTTCCCTTAATAAAGAACACCTCCTATATTTTTGTAATAAAAAAACAAGATAAAATCTTGTTCTCAATCATCAATAAAAATTTATTAGACATAATCTAACATAAATTAATTAACAATAACCTAACTCATATTAAGCATATGCACACTAAACGCTATGGAAAGGTGAGAATCAAAATTCTACTTTTTTAATATCAAAATATTGATATTTTCTTTTACTACAAAATAATAACATATTTTATAATATTTGTCAATTCTTTTGTATTTAGAAACAAGAGTGATTAAATCACTCTAATTTCTAAAATCTTCTAATCCTTTTTTCTTTTTAATATTTTTCAATTTATTTATAGCCTTAACTTCTATTTGACGTATTCTTTCTCTTGTTACATCAAATATTTTTCCAACTTCTTCTAAAGTTTTAGGAGCACCATCATCAAGCCCATATCTTAATCTTAATACTTGTTCTTCTCTTTCATTAAGTTCTTTTCTAAGTATATCATTTAATTTTTCTTTTAATACAGATCTTACTGTAGCTTCATGAGGATTTAAGAATTTATCATCTTCAACAAAATCTCCTAATTCTGAATCATCTTCACTTCCTACTGGAGTTTCTAATGATATTGGATCTTGATTCATTTCTAAAATATTTTTAACTTTTTCTACTGGCATTTCAACTATTTCAGCTAAATAATCATCAGTAGGTTCTTTCCCTGTTTCTTGTAAATGTATTCTCGATGCTTTCTTTATCTTATTTATAGTTTCTATCATATGTACAGGTATTCTTATAGTTCTACCTTGATCAGCTATAGCTCTTGTTATAGCTTGTCTTATCCACCATGTAGCATATGTTGAAAACTTAAACCCTTTATCCGATTCAAATTTTTCAACTGCTTTCATTAATCCTATATTACCCTCTTGGATTAAATCAAGTAATTTTAAACCTCTATTTGTATGTTTTTTAGCAATACTTACAACTAATCTTAAATTTGATTCCATTAATTGTTGTTTGGCTCTTTCATCACCTTCACCTATACGTTTTGCTAATTCAAACTCTTCCTCACTTTTAAGTAAAGGTATTTGACCTATTTCTCTTAAATACATTTTAATTGGTTCATCAACATCTGATGATTCACTAACAGTTGTTAAATCTTCGTTTAATAGGGCTTCGACTTCTTTTTCATCGATATTTATTTCTGGCTCTTCTCTTTTTATTTTTTCTACTTCTTTTTTCGATTTATTTTTGTCGGCTATTTTATTTACAATTTCTACATTTAATTCTTGCAACTTAAAAAATGTAGCTTCTATTTTATCTTGAGAGAAATTATTTTTCATTAATTTATTAATTTCTTCTCTACTAATAATTTTCTCTTCTTTCGCTATTTTGATTAAATTAGATAAACTTTCCTTTAAATCTATATTTTTAGCCGCCATTTCAATCTCCCTTTAAAACTATTATTTCTTTATAACATTTCTCCAAAGTATTAATATTCACAATATTTCTAAGTTTATTTAATAATTTACCTATATATATCTTTTTATCAATTTTTTCATTAATAGGTAATATATCAATTGAATCTTCATATTTTTTTATCAGTAATTCTAACCAAGTTTTAATTATTCTAATATAGTCTTCATCTGTATAGTTATTTTTAAATCCACATGTTGTTTCTATCATAAATTCCTCTTCATCTTTAGTTAAAATAAGAGAGGAAGCTTTATACATTTTATAATCTACAGATAAAAGCTTTTTATGTAGTTCTATATATTTATTACTTTGAAATTGAAAAGATTTAAGCATATTATACAATATTTGATCTACTTCTTTTCCTAGTAACAAAAAAACTATACTTAATTTTTCTAATTCTTCTTGTTTATTTATCTTTTCATTAGAACTATCTTCAACAAATTTTTTAACAATATTTGTATTTTTATTAGTGTTTCTCATATACTTTGATAAAATATATTTAGTTTCTACATCTATTAATTTTGAAAATTTTTCTATTTCAACACTATATACTATATCATTAGTTATGTTTTCAAAATATGATTTCATCAATTCTATTGCTTCTCTTTTTGAAGTAGTTTGAGTAAAATCAAAATCTTTTAAATTCATTTCAAATACATAATCTAATGCTCCTACAGATTTACCTAATATCTTAAAAAAATCATCTTTGCCATATTTTTTAAAATATTCATCAGGATCTTTTACATCATCAGGTAAACTAGCACATTTAATATTAAACTCTAATTTGTTTAATATATTTATTACTGATCTAGTTGCTTTTTGACCAGCTTCATCTTTATCATACATTATAATTATATTATCTGTATATTTCTTTAATAGTTTTGCTTGTTTTTCAGTAAAGGCTGTTCCTAAAGAGGCAACTGCACTATTAAAAGTATTAATATGTGAACTAAGCACATCTAAAAAACCTTCCATTAATATAGCATATTTTTTCTCTTTTATCTCTATACCTTTATTAAATAATCCATATAATTCACCACTTTTATCAAAGACATAGCTTTCAGTAGAATTTATATATTTAGGTATATTTATATTATCACCTATATATCTTCCACCAAAACCAACTATTTGTTGATGACTATTAAATATTGGAAATATTATTCTTTCTCTAAACACATCATAAATATTATCATTATCTGTACTACTTACCATAACTAAACCTAATTTAATTAATTCTTCGACTTCATACTTTTCTTTTAAATAATAATAAAGTGAATGCCAATCACTAGTAGCATATCCTATATCATATCTATTTAAATCATTTAAATTAAATCCTCTATTAATTAAATATTCTTTAGCTTCTGGTGATTTTTCAAAATTTAATTTAAAAAATTCTAGTGCATCTTTTAAAATTTTATGTCCAATATTATCTTTAATAATATATTTTGAATTACTTTTTTTTATACTAATACCATATTTTTGGGCAAGCTCATGTAATGCTTCATAATAAGAAATATTTTTTATATATGAATAAAACTTTATTACATTTCCAGCTTTTCCTGAACTAAAATCCTTAAAAATTTTTTTTGTCGGATGTACAGAAAATGATGGAGTATTTTCGCTTTTAAAAGGAGAATATCCCTTGTAACTTGCTCCTGCCTTATTTAAATCAACATATTGCCCTATTAGGTCAACTATATCAACGTTATTAATTATTTTTTCTTCATCTTCAGACAGTTTATACATACACTCCTCCGTAATATAAGTATAGTGCGATATTTAAAATTGTCAAGACAATATGTTAATCATTTTCAATAATTTTAACTTTTTCCTCTAATATATCTTCAAATACATTATCTATAATTTTAAATTTTTCTACACCCTCTATAAATTCTTTCCTAGCTGCTTTACCAGCTAAGATAGCTAATTCATATTTATTAGGTACTTTTTTCAATAATTCATCTACTGAAATTTTTTCCTTTTTCATAGTATTTCTCCTTTAGCTATGATATCAATAAGTTGCTTACAAGAATCTTCAATACTATGATTAATTATTGTATAATCATAATCTTTTTCATATTCAAGTTCTTTAATAGCATTTTCCAATCTTTTTTGTATTACTTTATCACTATCTGTATTTCTGCCTCTTAATCTTTTTTCTAATTCTTCAAGATTAGGAGCTTTAAAAAATATCAAAATAGAGTCATTTCTTTTACTTTTAGCTATAACTCCCCCTTGAACATCTATTTCAAGAATAACATTTTGACCATTTTCTAAATGTTTTTCAATTTCTGAATTTAATGTACCATAATAATTACCATGAACATTTGCATATTCAAATAATCCATTTTCATTAATTTTCTTTTCAAATTCTTCCTTAGTTATAAAGTAATAATCCTTACAATCAACTTCTCCAGTTCTCATTTGACGAGTAGTTACAGAAATTGCTAAAGGTATATTTAACATATCTCTTACTAGTTTTGTAACAGTTGATTTCCCAGAACCTGATGGTCCTGAAACTATGAATAATTTCCCTTTCATCTTTACTCTCCTAATTAATATACAAGGGGATATCTCCCCTCATATATTATATTTCATCTATTATTTTCTCGTCAACTTCACCTAAAAATAGATTTAAGTCCTTATAATTTTTAAATCCTGTTCCTCCAGGTATTTTCTTACCTATAGTTACATTTTCTTTAAGTCCTTCAAGTCTATCTACTTTTCCTTCAACTGCTGCATTTGCCAATACTTTAGTTGTTTCTTGGAATGAAGATGCTGATATAAAGCTTTCTGTATTTACAGCTGCTTTTGTTATACCTTGAATAACTGGTTCAAAAATTGCAGGTCTTTTACCTTTAGAAACTAATATCTTGTTTTCTCTTTCAATTACTTTCTTATCTACTAATTCATCTTCTAAGAATAATGAATCTCCTGATTCTTTAATTCTAATTTTTTGGAACATTTGTTTAACTATTATTTCTATATGTTTATCATTAACAGTAACACCTTGGCTTCTATATACTTCTTGTACTGATTCAAGTATAAATTGTTGTGCTTCAACTGCTCCTTTAATTCTTAAGATGTCATGTGGTGATATAGGCCCCTCTGTTAATTTATCTCCAGCATTTATTATCATTTCATTTGAAACTACTAAATGCTCTCCAGCAGGTATTGAATATTCTTCTATTACAGTATCTTTATCTATATCATGAATTTCAACAACTCTCATACCTTTTTTAGTTTTATCTGAGAATTTAATTCTACCACCAACATTAGCAAGTATAGCTTTGCCTTTTAAGTTTCTAGCTTCAAATAATTCTTGAACTCTTGGAAGACCTCCAGTAATATCTTTATTTCCTCCACCTGTTTTAGGTAATTTAGAAATTATATCTCCTGGTTTAATCATTTCTCCCTCTTTAAATAATAGATAAGAACCGTAATTTATATGATATTCTTTAATTTTCTTACCTTTATCATCATATACTATTACTCTTGGTTTAACTTGAGTACTTTCTATAGGTTTAATAGCTAATCTTTCAATAACATCATATTTAACATCTATATTTTCTTTAATATAGATATCTCTAAATTCTATACGACCAGCTACTGTTGAAATAGTTGGAGTTTGGAAAGGATCAAATTCTATTAAAATTTGCCCCTTTGTTACCTTTTCATTATTTTTAACTCTTAGCACTGATCCTGATGGTACTTCATAACGATATTTACCTAAAATTACTTTACCTATTGATGAAACAACTATTTCTCTTCCATCTGGATAAGTAAATGTTTCAATATTTTCAAATTTAATTTTTCCATCTTCATCTGCTCTATAATCAGATTGAACTTCAGAACCCGTTGCAACCCCTCCTGTATGGAAAGTACGCATTGTAAGCTGAGTTCCTGGTTCTCCTATTGATTGAGCTGCAATAACTCCTACCGCTTCTCCAAGTAATACTTCTTTATGATTAGATAAATCAACTCCATAACATTTTTTACATACACCTTTATCAAGTTTACATGTTAAAGGAGATCTCATCTTAACGCTAGTTATATTTCTCTTAACTATTTCAGCTAATAAATTCTTAGTAATTAAAGTATTTGCTTTAGCTATTACTTTTCCATTATCTACTAAATTTTCAGCTAAAAATCTTCCATATATTCTTTCTTCTAATTTTTCTATAACTTTACCTTCATAAGTTAAATCACTTACTTCTATTCCATGATTTCCACAACCACAGTCATCTTTATTAACTATTAATTCATGAGAAACATCTACAAGTCTTCTTGTTAAATATCCTGAATCGGCAGTTCTTAAAGCTGTATCTGCTAGTCCTTTTCTCGCACCATGTGATGACATAAAGAACTCTAATACGTTTAATCCCTCTCTAAAGTTGGCTTTAATTGGTATTTCAATAATTTCCCCTTTAGTATTTGACATCATTCCACGCATTCCTCCTAATTGACGAATTTGTGCAATAGATCCTCTAGCTCCAGAGTTTGCCATCATATATACAGGATTAAATTGATCTAGGCTGTCCATCATGGCTTTAGTTACATCATTAGTAGCCTTATTCCACACTTGAACTGTTCTTCTATATCTTTCATCATTAATAATTTCCCCTGCTTTATAAGCATTTTCAATATCTACAACATCTTGATCTGCTTTAGCAAGTATAGCTTTTTTCTCAGCTGGAATTTGTAAATCTTCTATACCTACACTTACTCCAGCAAATGTAGCAAAGTGATATCCAAATTCTTTAATTTTATCTATTAATTCACAAGTTTTTTCAAATCCATATTGTTCATATAATCCTGCAATTAATTTACCTAATTCAACTTTACCAAAAGTAACTTCATAATTTCTAATTTCTTCTGGTAATAATTGGTTAAATATTATTCTACCAGGTGTAGTTTTAATAATTTCACCATTTATTCTTACATTTACTAAAGCATGGACACCAACTTTTTCATTTTGGTATGCTGTAGTTAATTGTTCTATACTAGAAAAATATTTATTTTCTCCTATTTCTCCTAGTCTTTCTTTAGTCATGTAATAACATCCCATAACCATATCTTGAGATGGAACTGCTATAGGTTTACCACTTGATGGTGCAATAATATTATTAGTAGCAAGCATTAATAACTTAGCTTCAAGTTGTGCCTCTGGTGATAAAACTAAATGAACTGCCATTTGGTCTCCATCAAAATCGGCATTAAATGCAGAACATACTAATGGGTGAAGTCTAATAGCTTTCCCCTCAATTAATGTTGGTTCAAATGCTTGTATTGATAGTCTATGTAAAGTTGGGGCACGGTTTAATAACACTGGGTGGTTTTTAATAATTTCTTCTATTAATTCCCAAACTGCTTCGTTTTCTTCTTCAACCATTTTTTTAGCAGTTTTAACATTGCTAGATATACCCCTTTTAACTAATTCTCTCATTAAAAATGGTTTATATAATTCTAATGCCATTTTCTTAGGTAATCCACATTGATGAATTTTTAGATTTGGACCTACAACTATAACTGA
Organism: Streptobacillus ratti; assembly: GCF_001891165.1. NCBI lineage: Bacteria > Fusobacteriati > Fusobacteriota > Fusobacteriia > Fusobacteriales > Leptotrichiaceae > Streptobacillus > Streptobacillus ratti. Next base: position 16,241 of record NZ_LKKW01000011.1, read on the forward strand.
ACGTCCTGAATAATCCACACGTTTCCCAAGTAAGTTTTGTCTAAATCTTCCTTGTTTACCTTTTAACATATTTGATAATGATTTAAGTTCTCTATTAGATTGAGTAACAACTGGCTTCCCACGTCTACCATTATCTATTAGAGCATCTACTGCTTCTTGTAGCATTCTTTTTTCATTTCTTATCATAATTTCTGGAGCATTAGAATCTATTAATTTTTGTAATCTAATATTTCTATTTATTACTCTTCTATATAAATCATTTAAATCACTTGTTGCAAATCTTCCACCATCAAGTTGTACTAGTGGTCTTAAATCTGCTGGTATAACTGGTAATATAGTTAAAATTAACCATTCAGGTTTATTTCCTGAACTAATAAAATCTCTAACTATTTTTAATCTTTTTACCATTTTCTTTCTTTTTTGACTTGAATTTTCTCTATCAATTTCTTCTTCTAATTCTTTTTCTAAAACTGGTAATTCTAATTCTTGTAACAATTCTAAAATACCCTCAGCTCCCATTTTAGCACGGAATGAACCACGATCATTGCTTTCTGTGCATAATCTGTACTGTTGTTCTCTAATAATTTGATTTTTATTAAATTCAGTATTTCCTCCATCTATAACTATATATCTTGAGAAATATAGAACAGCTTCAAGTTCTTTAGTACTTATACCTAAAAGTAAACTCATTTTATTTGGAGTTCCTTTAGAATACCAAATATGAGCTATAGGAGTTGCAAGTTTAATGTGTCCCATTCTTTCTCTTCTAACTTTAGAAGTTGTAATAGTAACTTTACATTTTTCACATACAGTTCCTTTATCTTTCATTTTTTTGTGTTTACCACATGTACATTCATAATCTTTTGTTGGTCCAAATATTTTCTCACAAAAAAGACCATCTGGTTCTGGTTTTAATGTTCTATAGTTTATAGTTTCTGATTTAGTTACTTCTCCATAAGACCATTCCAATATCTTTTCAGGTGAAGCAAGTTTAATTTGAATACTATCAAAATCTCTTATACTCATCGAATATGAGCCTCCTTATTCTAGTTTTTTTATCCCTCAAAATTATTATCTAATTCTATTCTTTCTCCCTCTTTATTATATAGATTTACATCTAATCCTAAAGATTGGAATTCTTTAATAAGTACTTTAAATGATTCAGGAGCATCTGCTTCTGGCATTGATTGTCCTTTAATTATCGATTCATAAGTCTTAGTTCTACCATTAATATCATCAGATTTAACAGTCAACATTTCTTGAAGGATATTTGAAGCTCCATATGCCTCAAGAGCCCAAACTTCCATTTCTCCTAATCTTTGTCCACCAAATTGAGCTTTACCTCCAAGTGGTTGTTGAGTAACTAGTGAATATGGTCCTATTGCTCTAGCGTGCATTTTATCTTCAACTAAATGGTGTAATTTTAACATGTACATTCTTCCTACTGTTACTGGATTATCAAAATATTCTCCAGTTCTACCGTCAATTAGCTTAACTTTTCCTGTTCTAGGATATCCAGCTTCTTCTAAGTAATTTTTAACATCTTCTTCAGTTGCACCATCAAATACTGGTGTTGCAATATGTTTATTCATATCCCCTATAGCAAGTCCCAAATGAACCTCTAATACTTGACCTATATTCATACGAGATGGAACTCCTAATGGATTTAAACAAACATCAACTGGAGTACCATCTTCTAAATGTGGCATATCTTCAACTGGTAATACACGAGATATAACCCCTTTATTACCATGTCTTCCTGACATTTTATCTCCAACCATTATTTTTCTTTTTTCTGCAACATAAACTCTTACTACCTTATTTACACCTGCTTTTAAATCATCTTTATTTTCTTTAGATAATACTAATACATCTACTACTGTACCTTTAACTCCATGTGGTAATCTTAGCGATGTATCTCTTACATCTTTAGCTTTTTCTCCAAAAATTGCTCTTAATAATCTTTCTTCAGCAGGTGGTTCACTCTCACCTTTAGGAGTTACCTTACCAACTAAGATATCATCAGGTTCAACATAGGCTCCTATTCTTACAATACCGTCTTTATCTAAGTTACGTAAAGCCTCTTCAGATACATTAGGTATTTCTCTTGTAATTTCTTCTTCTCCAAGTTTTGTAGTTCTTGCTTCTATATCAAATTCTTCTATATGTAATGATGTAAATACATCATCTTTTCTTAATCTTTCTGATATTAAAATTCCATCCTCGAAATTGTATCCTTCCCAAGGCATGAATGCAAGTAATATATTTTTACCTAAAGATAAATCTCCACCTGATGTAGATGGTCCATCTGCTAATATATCTCCTTTGTTTACTTTAGCACCTAAATCTATTATTGGTTTTTGATGTAAACACATACTTTGATTAGATTTTTCAAAATTTAATAATCTATGTAAATGTTCATCTCCTTTTTTATCTGTAACTATAATTTTACTTGCATCAACATAAGTAACTTCTCCTTTTACTTTTGATACAAGCACTGCTCCAGAATCTATAGCAACCTTTCTTTCAAGACCTGTTCCTACATAAGGAGCTTCTGTTTTAAGTAATGGTACTGCTTGTCTTTGCATGTTTGATCCCATTAATGCACGGTTAGCATCATCGTGTTCTAAGAATGGAATTAACCCTGCTGATACTGAAACTATTTGCTTAGGAGAAACGTCCATTAAATCAACTTGTTCTTTTTTAACATGAACTATTTCATCACCATATCTACATGTGATATCGTTATCAAGTAATCTTCCTTTTTCATCTATATTAGTATCTGCTTGAGCTATAAATAATCCCTCTTCTTCATCAGCAGCAAGATAACTAATATCATTAAAATCAGCTACTCCATCTTTAACTTTTACAAATGGAGTTTCAATAAATCCATATTTATTTACTTTACCATAAGTTGAAAGTGAAGCTATTAACCCTATATTTGGTCCCTCTGGAGTTTCTATAGGACAAACTCTTCCATAATGTGAGTTATGAACGTCTCTAACCTCAAATCCTGCTCTATCTCTTGAAAGTCCTCCAGGTCCTAATGCTGATATTCTTCTCTTATGAGTAAGTTCAGCAAGTGGATTTGATTGATCCATAAATTGAGATAATTGTCCACTACCAAAAAATTCTAATATTAAAGCATTTAATGGTTTAGTGTTTAATAAACTTTGAGGTGTTAAAGTATTAATGTCTTGAGTTTGCATTTTTTCTTTAACCATTTTAGACATCTTAGCTACTCCACCTTTAATTTGGATAGATAATAGCTCTCCAACTCCTCTTACTCTTCTATTTGATAAATTATCTATATCATCAGTACTTCCACCACCGTTATATAGTACTTTTAAGTAGTTTATAGTTGCTATTACATCTTTTTTTGTTAAAACTATATCTTGTTCGTTAATTTCTCCTTCAAGTTTTAATCTCTTATTAATTTTGTATCTTCCAACAGGTGCAAAATCATATCTTTGAGGATTAAAGAACATAGGTATAATTAAGTTATAGGCACTCTCTACAGTAACTATATCTCCAGGCTTTATTTTTTTAAACACTTCTACTACAGCCTCATCAGATGATTTAGTATGATCATCTTTAATTGATTTAGCTATCATTCTATCTTCTGGTTTTACTTCCCATATAGTAATTTCTGAAATGTTATATTCAATTAATTTATCTACAGTAATTTCATCTATAAAGCTTTCTGATTCTATTACTATTTCTCCTGTTTTCTCATTAACTATATCTTCATTAACAAATGAACCCTCTATTTCTGTTCTAATAACACTTTTTGCATCTTCTATATTCTTATACTTTTTGTATATAGGTGCAAGTTGTATAGTTTTAATTTCAAAGAATTCATCCATTATTTCAGAATTAGATTCAAAAAATTTAACTGCTTTTAAAAATACAGATGCTAATACTTTTTTCTTTCTATCAATTTTCACATTTAAAACATCATTTTTATCTGTTTCAAATTCAAGCCAAGTTCCTTTATATGGAATAATTTTACCGATAAACATATCTTTACCAGTTTGCATATTTAATTCTTTATTAAAAGTGATACCAGGTGATCTATGCAATTGAGAAACAACTACTCTTTCTGCTCCATTTATTATGAAAGTAGCTTTATCAGTCATCAAAGGTATATCTCCAAAATGTACCAATGTTTCCTTAATTTCTCCAGTTTTATTGTTTGTTAATCTTAATTTAACTTTTAATTGACCTGAAAATGTTTTCCCTCTTTTTTTACATTCTAACTCGTCATTTAATGGTGCTTCACTATCATGTATTTCATACCCAAAATACTCCAGCTTTAAAGTACCATTAGCAGATTCTATTGGGAATGTTTCTTGGAATATTGCCTCAAGTCCTTTTAATTCTCTTGAATCGTAAGATCTTTTTGTTTGTAAAAAATCTTCATAAGAATCTAATTGGAATTCTAAAAAATTAGGCATTTCTCCCCTATCTTTAATTTTCCCAAAACTATATCTTTTAATTAGTTTGTTATTCATTTTTTAAGTTTCCTCCTATGAAAAATATACCTTGATACACCGAAAATAATGTGTTAAATATAAAAATGATCAAAGTAAAAAGATTTGAAATTTGAATGGTGTTATAAATGAGGAAAAGACATCACGTACTTTCGGATGTCTATTCCCCTATTTTAATATGTTGTTATTATTTTAATTCTACAGATGCTCCAGCAGCTTCTAATTTACCTTTAATTTCTTCTGCTTCTTCTTTTGAAGCTCCTTCTTTAACTGCTCCACCGTTATCTACTAAGTCTTTAGCTTCTTTTAAACCTAATCCTGTAATAGCTCTTACTTCTTTAATAACTGCTATTTTGTTAGCTCCTGCTCCTGTTAATACTACATCGAAGTTTGTTTTTTCTTCAACTGCTTCTGCAGCTACTGCTCCACCTGCAACTGCAACTGGTTGTGCTGATACTCCAAAAGTTTCTTCTATAGCTTCTACTACTTCTTTTAATTCTAATACTGTCATTACTTTTAAATCTTCAATAAATTGTTCTTTATTAAATGCCATTTTAATTCCTCCTGTTTTTTAATATATATTATTAAGCTTCTTTTTGTTCTGCTACGTTAGATAATCCAACTGCTAACATTCTTACTGGTGATAATAATCCGTATGCTATCATACCTAGTAATTCTGGTCTTGATGGTAACTTAGCTAATGCTTCTATTGTACTTTTATCAGCTACTTTTCCATCAACAATTCCACCTTTGATTTTTAATTTTTCACCTTTAAATTGTTGTGCAAAATCATAAATTAATTTTGATGGTGCAACTCCATCTTCAAATCCTAAAGCAAAAGATGTTGCTCCCTCAGCCAATTCATTTAACTCAAGATCTAAACCAACATTTTTTAAAGCTATTTGTACTAATCTATTTTTAGCAACAAAATATTCTACGTTAGCTTTTCTTGCTTCACTTCTTAATTTTGTATCTTCATTAACTGTAATCCCTTTATAATCAACAAAAATCACTGCTTTTGCTTCTTTTAATTTTTCAGTCAACATTTCTACTGCTGCAATATTAGCTTTTGATGCCATATTGTTTCACCTCCTTGTAAATAAAAAAACCACTATATTTTAGTGGGCGAGGTTAAAAGTATATACCTTATATATGTACTATACTCAGAACTCACCTCGGTAGGATTTACTTTATACCTACTGTCTTTAGTTTGTTCAAATGATTATTCATTTTAACAAAAATGGTGCGCAAGGTGGGACTCGAACCCACACGCCGAAGCACTAGATCCTAAGTCTAGCGTGTATGCCAATTTCACCACTCGCGCATGTATGGGGTGACCGACGGGACTTGAACCCGCGACAACCAGTGCCACAAACTGGCGCTCTACCAACTGAACTACGGCCACCATAAATAAAAATGGAGCGGGAGACGAGGGTCGAACTCGCGACATTCAGCTTGGAAGGCTGACACTCTACCAACTGAGTTACTCCCGCATAATAATGGTCGGTGTAACAGGATTTGAACCTGTGACCCCTTGCTCCCAAGGCAAGTGCGCTACCGAGCTGCGCTATACACCGTTATTATATTGTCCTATCGACAAGAATTATATTACCATATTTAAAATGCTTTGTCAACACTTTTTATATTTTTTTGAAAGTTTTTTATATCACATATATTTTAAATAAGTGTAGAGATAATTCCACTACACTTATTATACTATTTTTTATTTAATTCTTCTAATATTTTTTTCTTAAATTCTATAAACTCTATCGTAGTATTGTCTCTTTTTTCTAAATCAATATGTATTTCTTTAGAAATCTTCCCTACACCATTTTCTATTTTTAATATATATATTCTATTAGATAATAATATTGCTTCATCTATATCATGGGTTATTAATAAAGTTGTAAGATTTAATTTTTTTCTAATCTCCATATACCATTTATGTATATTTGACTTTGTTATTAAATCTAATGCTGAAAATGGTTCATCAAGTAAATTCATATCATCAGAAAACATATATGTTCTTAAAAATGCTACTCTTTGTCTTTGTCCTCCTGATAACTCTCTAGGATACTTATATTCAAGACCTGAAAGACCAAAATTTTCAAGATTATTACTTACTTTTTCAAATGCTTTTTTCTTATCTATGCCTTTAATTATTAAAGGAAGAGAAATATTTTCTATTACATTTTTAAATGGCAGTAATAAATCTTTTTGTAACATATAGCTCATTTTACCATTTTTACCTGTAACATCTATATTATTTAATAAAACTTTACCTGTATTTGCAGGTATAATCCCAGCAACAGCATTAAAAATTGTAGTTTTCCCACTTCCAGACGGACCTATAACACTTACAAGTTCACCATTATTAACATGAAAATTAATATCTTCTACTATATTTTTTCCATTTAAAACAACACTTAAATTCTTTACTTCTAATTTTATCATAAAAATATATATTATTCTCCTAAATACTTATTTGTAAACCCAAAATCTTTTTCTATTGGATTTTCAAGTAATCCATTATTAAATAACCATGTATAGAATGTATTCCATCTTCCTGAATCTATATGCCCCCATTTAACTCCTTTATCTACATAGTAATCATTTAACCATTTTTGTGATTCTAATACTAAGTTTCTATCAAGTTCTGGTGCTTCTTTTAATAAAATATCAACAGATTCTTCAACATTTTCTATAGCATACATATATCCTTTTTCTATAGCCTTTAGTAAATTTGTAACATTTTCTTCATTATTTGATAAAAAATAGTTATTTGCTATTATAACAGGTGTGTAATAATCAAGTTCTGGTGCTACTTTAACATCTAAGAAATTAAATTCAAATCCTGCATTTTTTAATGCAATTCCATCCCAACCATAAAATATCCATGTTGCATCTGTATCTGTTTTCAATGCCTTTAATACATCCCATGAATAAGGTATTACATTAACTTTTTCAAAATTTGCACCTTCATCTTTCATTAGTTTTTTAATTACAGCTTGTTCTATAGGATCTTCCCATGTACCATAAGTTTTACCTTCTAAATCTTTAAATGAAGTAATATTTTTATTTTTTAAAGATACAAGACCTGATGTATTATGTTGAAGTATAGTTGCAATAGCAGTAACAGGTAATTTTTCCTTAGCAGCAAAATATTTAGCTAATGTATCTTGGAAACTTATTCCTAATTGTGCCTTACCTGTACCTATTAATTGAGCACTACTACCTTCTGGTGGTTGAACTATTTCTACATCTAAACCATATTCATCAAAATATCCTTTTTCTTTAGCAACAAAAAGCCCTGTATGATTAGTATTAGGAACCCAATCAAGAACAATAGTTATCCTCTCTTTTATTTTTTGACCATTTGTCTCAGCTTTTTTCATTCCACAACTTACCATTAAAACCATTGTGAAAAAGATAGTTAATATTTTTTTCATTTTTCCTCCCATTTAATTATATATTTTTCCATTTTAGAAACTAATGTCATAAGAAATAGACTTAATGCTGATATAAAAAAGATAATTGCAAACATTTTATCAAAAGAATATGATTTTCTAACACGAGTCATATATACACCTAGACCATAAAATCCTCCTAGCCATTCTGCTACTACTGCACCTATTAAAGAATATGATACAGAAATTCTAAATCCTGCAAAGAAATAATTTAAAGAACTAGGTAATTTAACATGTATATATTCTTGAACCTTATTAGCTCCCATAGATTTTAAAAGTATTAAACTTTCTTTATCAACTGACTTATAACCATCAAGCAAAGCAACAGTTATAGGAAAAAAAGTTGTAAGCATAACTAAAAGTATTTTAGAACTCATACCATATCCAAGCCACAACACAAGTAAAGGAGCTATAGCTACAGTAGGTATAGTTTGAGTTATAATAAGCATAGGCATGGTTGTTTTATACATGAATTCAAATCTATCCATAATTATTGATAATATAAAGGCAAAAAATGTTCCAAGCAAAAGACCACTAAATGCTTCTGTAATAGTATATCTTGTATGTTTCATTATTAAAGGAAAATCTTTAATAAAAGCTTCTATTACATCAATAGGTGATGGTAATAAGAATTTAGGAACTATTTTAAATCCAGATAATAATTGCCATATTATAAGTAAAAAAAATATTAAATAATAGCTAATTAATTTATCTATAATTTTTTTCATAAAAAAACTTCCTTTCTGCAAACAAAGGAAGTAAATATTTTAAATTAAAAAATACTTCCCTACGCCAGCATTATCTGTATCAGGTTTATGGGTATAATCTCAGCCTTTTAAAGCACCCCAAGATTTTTATTTTTTCTTAATTATACTATCTGTTTCAAATTTTATATTATATTGTTTAAAAAATTCAATAAAATTTGCTATCCATTTCTTATTTTCATTTTCTTTTAAATATACTAATTGGAATTTATCCTCAAGTTTATCAAATTCATGAACTAAATTCATTTTCTTTTCTTTGATTTCTTCATAAACACAATAATACGGTAGAACACTAATTCCCATACCATTCATTACAAGATTTTTAATAGTTTCGTTACTACCATTAACACTTATTTTTCTTTCAAAAGTATGGTTTATTATTTCTTCAAAATTTTCTATATATTTAGATGCAAGTTGAGTATCTTTTTTTAACATACTCATTTCTTTAATATCTTCTATTTTATTAATATATGGTGGTGCAATAACTACAAATGGATAATTATCAGTTTGTACAAATTTAAGATCTTTTTCATCTACAATTTCTTCTTCCATCATAGCTATATCTATTATTCCATCTTTAATATGATTAATAAGTGAAGCACTATTTTTAATATATAAGTCAAATTCAATCTCTTTATATTTTTTACTATAATCTGTGATAATTTTAGGTAAAAGAGGTTCTCCTATATTATGTGTAGCTCCAACTACAATTTTAGCTTTGTGATCTGAAACTATTCTTTTCATTTGATTTTCCAAACGAGATATTTTATTAAATATATCTTGCGACATTTTATATAATTCATTCCCTGCGAATGTAAGTTTAAAACTTTTAGAATTTCTTTCTATTAATTGTGTAGACATAGAAAGTTCAAATTTTTTAAGTTGTATAGAAACTGCTGATTGGCTTATAAACAGCTTTTTAGCAGCTTTTGTAAAACTTTTTTCATTACAAGTTTCATAAAAAATTTTTAAATGATGTATATCCAAACTTGTCATTCCCTTCTTTACATTCATTAATCAAATGTATAATTTATATGCTATTTATTTAATATTATATATTATTTGTTTTAAATTTTCAAGAAAATTTATCAGCTATTTACTTTTTTAATTTTTTATGATAATATGTTTATGTAAAAATCGTATATCTCCTTATAAATGGCAAGGAAGTTTCTACCCTAGAGCCTTAATCTAGGACTACGAAAATTATATATTTTAGTGTTGGACTTTCTTTTCTATTTTTAATGAGAACGATTTAAAAATACAGAAGGGAGTTTTTTTGTGAATAAATTTTTTAAATTTTACACTTATGAAACTAATTTTAAAACAGAGGTAATAGCTGGAATTACAACATTTCTAACTATGGCGTACATTTTAGGAGTTAATGTAGGTATACTATCTACAGCAGGTTTGCCAGCAAATGCAGTTTTCTTAGCAACTGCCGTAGCAGCAGCTGTGGCTTGTATATTTATGGGGCTTTATTCTAATTCACCTGTTGCACTAGCACCTGGTATGGGACTTAATGCTTTCTTTACATATACAGTTGTGCTTGAATATGGTTATACATGGCAAGAAGCTTTAGCAATGGTATTTTTATCAGGAGTGATATTCTTAATCATTTCATTACTAGGGTTAAGAAAATTAATCATAGAGTCTATACCTGCAAGTTTGAAACAATCTATAGGAGCTGGAATAGGATTCTTTATAGCATTTATTGGGCTTGTTAAAATGGGAGTAATAGTGGCTAGTCCTGCTACATTAGTTACACTAGGAAACTTTAAAAATCCTACTGTATTACTTGCTTTATTTGGATTATTTATTACAATTATTTTAATGAGCTTAGAATTTAAATCAGGAATTTTTATAGGATTATTTATTACTGCTGTAGTTGGTATCATTTTAAATAAAATAGGAATTTCTGGAATGCCTACAACACCAACACAAGTAGTAAGTGTACAATTTGACACTTCAGTAATTGGAGCATTTGTAGGTGGTCTAAAATCAATAATAACTAAACCTCAAACAATAATAGTTGTATTTACAATGTTATTTGTTGATTTCTTTGATACAGCTGGTACATTGATTGCAGTTACAAATAAGATTAATAATAATGGAAAAAAAGATTATGACATGGATAAAATGTTCTATTCAGATGCAATAGGTACTATAGTAGGGTCAGCTTTTGGAACTTCAAATGTTACAAGTTATATTGAATCTACTAGTGGTGTTGCAGTTGGTGGTAGAACTGGATTAACTTCAATAGTAGTTGGATTATTATTCCTATTATCTACTCTATTTTCTCCACTATTAACTGTAATATCTGGTATAGAAGTAAGTGGAGTATTCTTAGAACCTGTAGTTGCACCATCACTTGTAGTAGTTGGTATTTTAATGGCAACTCAACTTTCTAATGTTGATTGGCATGATTTCTCGACTGCATCATCTGGATTTATAACTATAGTAGTAATGATATTATCATATTCTATAGCAGATGGTATAGCAGCTGGATTTATTGTATATGTATTAAGTAAATTATTTACAAATAAGAATAAAGAAATTGGAAAAGTAGTTTGGTTCTTATTCACAGTATTCTTATTATATTTCATATCAAGATAATAACAAACTTCCCATAACTTATATAATAAAAAATGGTAGATTCCTCTACCATTTTTTTATATGTTACTTAATACTTTTAATGCTTCTTCATAATTTGGTTCACTTTTAATTTCTTGACAAACTTCTACATGAGCTAATTTACCTTCTTTATCAATTACAAATACAGCCCTTGCAAGCAACCTTAACTCTTCTATTAACATTCCATATTTCATCCCAAAATCAACATCTTTATGATCTGAAATAGTAATTGCATTATTAATTCCATTAGCACCACAGTATCTATTTAATGCAAAAGGTAAATCATTTGAAATAGTTATAAGTACTGCATCATCAAATTTACTTATTTCTTGATTAAATTTAGTTGCCTGTATAGCACATATACCTGTATCTATAGATGGAAAAGAAGTTAATACTATCTTTTTACCTAAATAATCAGTTAATTTAAACTCACTTAAATCTCCTTTCAATGCTTTGAAATCAGGTGCCATTTCTCCTAATTTTACTTGATTTCCAATTAAAGTAATTGGATTTCCTCCCATAGTTATTTTCATAATGTTTCATTTCCTTTCTTTTATATTTATCAAATCATCTTAAACTATAGTTTTTACTATAATTTAGATGACTTATTTTTTTTAATTTCTACAATAAATAATAATTCATTATTTTCATAATATATTCTTACATTATCTGCAAGTAAAAATAATAATTTCAATTCATCTTCCTCAAAAGGTTCTCCCATTAATTCCCAATAAAAATTGTATTCTCTATTTTTATGACTTGCAAGTTTTGAATTTATAAATTCTAATTCATCATCTGACATATCTATATTAGAGCTAGATATTATTTGAAATATATTCTCTTTTTCTTCTATTTCTACTTTAATTTTTTTCCCATTCTTAGATAAAAAATATTTAACAAGTTCATCCATCATTTTAATTATTATTTTTTCTTGTTCTAACAATATTTATCACTCCTTTAATTTCTTCTATTATTGGAACATAAATTGATGCTACTATTCCTGCTGCAAGTCCATTATTATACAAATTCATTCCTCCGTGCACACTACCTATTTGTGTAGCCACTGAAAAATGAAGCATTCCAGCAATTATTCCTAAATACCAACCATATTTCCCTGCTATAGGGGCAAGAGTTGTTGAAAAAAATACTGTCATCAATAATACAGTTTCATCTACACTACTACTTGTAAGATAGTACATAATAATAACACCAAACATTATAGGTAAAATATTTTTTAAATGCTTTCCAAAACCACCAAAAGAAACTACCGTAAGTATTGCACAAATTACAGTTCCATTAAACACCTTAAAATATACTGGAAATATTAAACATACAAGTCCAATCATACCCATATTTAAAAATGTTGCATAAAAACCCTCTTCATGAACAAAGTCTGTTACTAATCTTCCTGTATGTTTATGTATACTTCTCATATTCTCAAATATATTTTTATCATTTATATACCCTATTATCATCATTAAAGAAAATAGTATTAAGAAAAATATAAATGGTGAAGTATAGAAAATATTATTGTAGTTTCTATTTACATCAAATTTAATTCCAAATGATAGAATAATTGAATATAATATGATACCAAATAAGCCTCCAGCAAATCCTGTATTATATAGATTATATCCACCATGATATAAAAGAGTATGTTTAGTAATTATAGGCATAATAAATCCTATGAAAATTCCTAATATAATCCCTAGTATTCCTAAAGAAAATACTATAGGTGCAAGTGTTGTACTCATCATAGCAATAGGAATTACTGTCTTAAATTCTATACCAACAAACTTAATATAAATATATGTACCTATATAAAATGGTATAATATTATATATATTTTTACCCATAAAACCAAAAGATAAATTAATTAATACAGAAACAATTAATAATCCATTTAATTTTAAATCAAAAACATATATTAAATACATATTAAATAAACAAATTATTCCAGCATTAAAAAAAGTTGCTCCTAAATTTGAAATATAAAAATAGTCTGATATTAATATATCATTAGTATTTAATATCTTATATATACCCTCAAATATTTCTTTTGGACTATTTAAAACAAAAGCATAAAGTAATATTAATAAAGGTATCATTAAAAAATAAATGTATTCCTTTGTTTTCTCTTTCAAATTTTACCTCCTAATATATATTTTAAATTATACCCTTAATAAATACATATTGCAATTTAAATATTTTTTTATCATAGTATTTAGGGTATAATATGCTTGGAGGTATAAAATGAATATAGAAATCTGTGCAGGTAATATAGAAGATATAATAATAGCAGAAAAATTAAATATTTCAAGAATAGAACTTAATCAAGGATTAAGTGTCGGAGGATTAACTCCATCATATGCGTTAGTAAAACAAGCCTTAAAAATTTCAACTAAAGATATAGTTGTTATGATAAGACCTAGAGAGGGTAATTTTACATATACAGAAAATGAATATATGATAATGAAAGAAGATGCAAAATATCTATTAGAATTACCTATAAAAGGTATTGTTTTTGGATTTTTAAATCATGATAATAGTATAGATATACAAAGAAGTCAGGAGTTTATAACTCTAGCTAAAGAATATGGTAAAGAATCAATATTTCATAGAGCAATAGATGTAAGTGATGATTATATTAACAACTTAATACTATTAAAAAAATTAGGTATAACTAGAATACTAACATCAGGTCATGAAAAAAATGCAGAACTAGGTATAGAAAATATTAAAATAGCTATAAAAGAAAACTTACCCATTATAATTGGGTGTGGAATAAATATTAATAACATTCATAAATTTAAAGAATTAGGTATAAAGGATATACATGGTTCATTTTCTAAAAAAATAATGAATGATTATGAAATAGATTTTGGAAATTATACAATCTTAGACCAAAGTGTCGAAAAATATATTGACTTTAAATCTTTTTAGTATTAAACTGTAATTAAGAGGTGAAATACATGGAAAAAAAGAAATTATTACAAGAAAAAAAACAAAATGTAATAGTTCAAAGTGCAAATCTTTTCTTTAGAAATGGATATGTTAATACTGGTGTTCAAGATATATTAGATATATGCCATATCCCAAAAGGCTCTTTTTATTATTACTTTAAAAGTAAAGATGATTTACTATTACAAGTAATAGATTATCATAGAGAAAATATTTTAAAATTATTTGAGGAAAATGTAGATGATTTATCTATATACAAACTTAAATCCTTTTTTTCTATTTTTCTAAATAATTTTGCAATCATAGAAATAGAGGATAATGACAGTGTAGATAAAAATAAGGAAAATGATTTATTATTCGGCATACTTAATAATAATACTAAAAAATTTTATGGTGGATCCCCTTTAGGTAATTTAAATTCAGAACTTTCTAATTTAAGTGATGAAATTAATGCAAAACTAGTTGACGCATATTCTCAAATAGAAAATAGAATATATTTTTTCTTAGAAACATTAAGCATAGTTCATAATAAATATAAATCAGAATTTATAGATTATTATACTTATTTACTTATAAACAATCTTGAGGGAACTTGTCTTAAATTAAAAAGAATGAAAAATAAAGAACCAATAGAAGAATTTTTAAAATTCTTTGATATATTAATAGATAAAATGATAAATGATTAATAAAAATAGTACTACCAATTTGTGATAGTACTATTTTAAATTAACCCCCTAAATAAGCTTTCTTAATAACTGGATTATCTATTAAATCTAGTCCTTTACCCTCAAGTATTATTTCTCCTGTTTCAATAACATATGCCCTATCAGATATTTCAAGCGACATCTTAGCATTCTGTTCAACAAGTAATATAGTTACATTTTCTTCTTTATTAATTCTTTTAATAATTTCAAATATCTCTTTAACTAATAATGGTGCAAGTCCCATAGATGGCTCATCTAATAAAAGTAGTTTAGGTTTAGACATTAATGCTCTTGCCATAGCTAACATTTGTTGTTCTCCCCCACTCATAGTTCCAGATAATTGATTTTTTCTTTCTCTAAGTCTTGGAAAAAGTTTAAACATCTTTTCTAAACTTTCCTTTATTTCCGATTTTGGTCTTGTAAAAGCACCCATCATTAAATTTTCTAATACAGTTAATTCCGTAAAAATTCTTCTACCCTCAGGTACATGTGCCATACCTTTTGAAACTAATTTATGAGCTTTAACATTTGATATATTTTCTCCAAATAATGCTATTTCTCCTGACTTAATCTTTAAAAGGTTAGAAATTACATTTAAAGTTGTACTTTTACCTGCACCATTAGCACCAATAAAAGATACAATTTCTCCTTTATTTATATAAAAAGAAACATCTTTAATTGCATGTATTTTATCGTAAAATACATTAATATTGTTCACTTCTAGTACTTTCATCTTAATCTCCTAAATATGCTTTAATAACTTCTTTATTATTCTGTATTTCACTTGGTTTTCCACTTGCAATTACTTCTCCGAAATTTAATACATATATTCTCTCACAAATACCCATTACTAAATCCATATCATGTTCAATCAGTAATATAGATATATTAAATTCATTTTTTATCTTTTCTATTATTTTCATTAACTCATAAGTTTCATTAGGATTCATTCCTGCTGCTGGTTCATCAAGCAATAACAATTTAGGCGAACAAGCAAGTGCCCTAGCTATTTCAAGTTTTCTTTGATTACCATAAGATAGTGAATCTGCCCTATGTTCTGCTATTTCATCTAAATCAAATATTTTTAAAATTGATTTAGCTTTTTCTATACTTTCATATTCATACTCTCTAAATTTCCTAGTTCTAAACATTGCATCTAGTGTTGAATAATCTTTCTTTTGGTCTAAAGAAATTCTAATATTATCTAGTACTGTTAATTGCTTAAATAATCTAATATTTTGAAAAGTTCTTGACATTCCAAGAGCAACTATTTTATGAGTTTTCATATGAGAAATATCCACATCATTTAAAAATATTTCTCCCTCACTTGGCTGATACACTCCTGTTAATAGATTAAAAAATGAAGTCTTACCAGCACCATTAGGACCTATTAATCCAACTAATTCTTTTTTATTAATTTCTACATTAACATCTTTAACAGCAGTTAATCCACCAAATTTTAATGTTAAATTTTTAGTTTCTAATAGTTTCATTTTATCACCTTCTGTTTAATATCTTTTAGGTATTTTAAGAAAGTTGGTATAGTAAATTCATTAGTTCCTAATATACCATCTTTTTTAAATATCATTAAACTAATTAATATAAGTGAATAAATTAAAAATCTATATTCTGATACTTGTCTTAATACCTCATTTAATAATGTTAAGAAAGTTGCAGATACAACTGCTCCTGTTATACTTCCAAGACCACCTAAAACTACCATTACTAATATTTCAATAGAAAATACAAAATTAAATTTATCTGGCGTTAAACTTCCAAGATTATGTGCAAACAATGCTCCACCTATACCAGCAAAGAAAGCAGAAAGAGTGAATCCATAAATTTTAGCTTTATTAATATTAACTCCCATATTTTCAGCAGCTATTTCATTTTCTCTTATTGATAAAAGTTGTCTTCCTTTTTTAGATATTAATATCATTATCATTAATATTGAAGAGATAACAACTATCAAGAACACATAACTAAAATTAACTATATCAGGTATTCCATTTAAACCTGCAGCTCCCCCTAAAAAATCAATATTTTGTATTATATACTTTACTATTTCTCCAAATGCAAGTGTTATTATTGCTAAATAATCTCCTCTTAATCTAAGAGTTGTCATAGAAACTAAAGTTCCAAAAAGTGATGCAATTATTGCTCCAAAAATACAAACTATAACTAAATGTAGAAATGAATGTAAATTAAAACTATATAAACATTTAGAAAAAACAGCTGATGAATATGCTCCTATAGATATAAACCCTGCATGTCCTAAATTAAGTTCACCCATAACTCCTGTTGTAATATTTATACTTAAAGCAAATAAAATATATATTAAAATATTTATGTAAATACTCGCCTTATAACTAAATATACCATCTCCTATGATAGAATATTGTAATATCAAATATATAACTAATATCATTAAAAATGATACGATATAGTTAGTTTTATTTAATTTTAAAATATTTTTCTTTTCCATATTTAAACCTTTTCCTTTCTATTCTTACCAAATAATCCATTAGGTTTAAATAATAGAATGATGATTAATAAAATAAATACTATAGGATTTGCCCAAGTAGATGAAATATATCCCTTAACATATGTTTCAAGAAGTCCCATCACATATCCACCTACCATAGCTCCCGGTATATTACCTATTCCTCCAAAAACTGCAGCAATAAATGCTTTAAGTCCTGGAAGTAATCCCATATATGGGTCTATTCTTGGATAAGTAAGTGCATACATTACTCCACCTAAAGAACCTAATGCTGAACCTATAGCAAATGTTAAAGATATAGTAAAATCTGTATTTATTCCCATAAGTTTTGCTGCTGATATATCTTGTGAAACTGCCCTTGTAGCCTTTCCCAAGTTAGTGTATTTAATAAATATATGTAATAATAACATACAAAATAGAGTAGCTATGATTATAAAAAAGCTTAAATTACTAACTCTTATACCAAATATACTAATGTATTCTGAACTTGATAAATATCTTGGTATAAATTCAGATTTAATAATTTTCGGAGATGCTCCAAAATATATTAAAGCTAAACTTTCAAGTAAAAAACTTAACCCTATTGCAGTAATTAATACATTCATACGTGATGAATCTCTTAATGGTCTATATGCTAATCTTTCAATAACTATACCTAAAACAGAACAAAATATTATGGATAATATTAAAGCTGTAGTTAATCCAAATCCTCTGTTTACCGCTACAAAACTAATATATGCTCCTATCATTAATATATCTCCATGGGCAAAGTTAATTAATTTAACTATTCCATAAACCATAGTATATCCTAAAGCTATAAGTGCATATATACTACCTGTCTGTAATCCATTTATCGTTTGATCTATAAAATTTTTAAACATCTTTTCTCCTCAAAAAATTGTGCTCATTAAGAGCACAACTTTAGAATTTTTCTTTTAATACTAATTTCCCGTTTTCTATTGTTAAGAAAGAAACTACTTTCTTAGGGTTTCTATTTTCATCAAATTCTAATTTTCCTGTAACTAATTCTAAGTTCACTTTATTTAATGCTTCTTTAACTGCCAAGCTATCTGATGTATTTTCTACTGATTTTAAAGCCTCTACAAGAATAGTAGCTGCATCATATCCTAGTGCTGTAAATAAGTTAGGTTCTTTAGAATATTTTTCTTTAAATTTAGAAATAAAGTCCATACTTAATTCTGATGTATCATTTATATCAAATTGAGTTGTAAATATAGCTCCCTCAGCTACATCAACAAAGTCTGTTTGTATTCCATCCCAACCATCTGCACCAAAGAATTTAACATTAAGTTCCAACTCTTTTGCTTGAGATAAAATTAATCCAACTGTGTTATAATAATCAGGAACTAAAACTGAATCAAACCCAGAATTTTTTATATTTGTCAACAATGATTTAAAATCTTTATCTTCTTTAGTATATTTTTGTTCAGAAAATTTTAAATCAATTTGTTCTGCAACCTCTTTAAAACTATTAGTTATTCCAACTGAATAATCACTTGAAGTATTTGTTAAAATTGCTACATTTGAATATCCTAATTGCTTAATATATTTAGCTAATACCTCTCCTTGGAATGGGTCTGTAAATGTAGCTCTAAATACAAAGTCCTTATTTTCTGTAATATCAAACCTTGTACCTGCTGGTGTTATCATAGGAATTTTAGCCTTTTGTGCAAGCTCTGCAATTGCAAATGAATTTGCTGAAATTGCCTCACCTAATATTGCATCAACTTTATCAACAGATATCATTTTTTTCATTATATTTACTGCTTCTTGTAAATCACCTTTAGTATCTTCAACTATTAATTCTATCTTTTTACCATTAATTCCACCCTCATTATTTATTTGAGAAATTTTAAATTCTATTCCCTCTTTTATTGCAACTCCATATTGAGATAAATCTCCAGTTAAAGGTTCAGGAACACCAATTTTAATAATAGACTCAGTTCCTCCTTTTACATCAACTTCTGCTTTATTACCACAGCTAAACATTATAAAAAGTGTTAAAACTGATAATATTATTTTTTTCATTACTGATTCCTCCTTTATTTTTCGATAATATGATTATATCACAATATATCAAATATATAAAATATATATATTAAATGATTATCATTAATAATATGAATATATAAAAAGATGATTCTAAATCCTAAATAAATTAAGAACCTTGAATCATCTTTTCTTTTATCATCCTATTTTCTTTATTAATTCTTTAACCACATTTTCTATATCTTTACCATCTTTAATCCAAATATCTGGATAAAATCCTATTCCCTCACCACGGTATTCTTTAGGAACATAATTACCAAATTCTGGTATTTTTAATACTAGGTTAGAATTTTTTAGAATGTAATTACTCCCAGCATTTGTTATAAAAGTACCACTAGAATTTGAACCTAAAACATACACATTTTTATAATCCAGTATCTTTAACATAGAAATTGTAACTTCACTAGAAGAGGCACTTTTATCATTAACAATTATGAAAATTTTGGCTTTTCCTCTTTTTTTAGCAACTTTTTCTACTCCTTTTTTATAGTTATCATAACTATATTCTAAATATCTAATAACCTTATTAGATGTATTACCAATTAGATTAGTAAAATCAAATGGTAAATCGTAATATTTTCTTAAAAGATATTCTATAGAATTTGGATAACCTCCTAGATTTCCTCTTAAATCTATTATTAAATTCTTATCTTCAATTTTTTCATCTTTTAATTTATCAAATAAATATTCTTCTAAAGTTTTACCATTTAAATCAATATTTAAAAAAGTTGGTAAACTTAAGTAAATATAATCTTTTTCAATTTTTAACTGAAAGTTATTTAAACTTTTAGTAAAAATTTTATTAAATTCTATTTCTTCATAGCTATTCCTAAATTCCAAAAGTAAATGTCCAAAAACAACTTAAACAAGATTTAAAAGACATTCATAAACTTCATAAGATGTTGAAGAATTGAAAATTTTTCTAGGATAATTATTCATAAAATTTTCAATAAATTTAACATCTTTTTTTCTTAATTTATTCATAGACCTACCCTTAGGAATAAATCTCCTAATCATCTTATTATTATTTTCATTACTACCCCTCTCATTAGAACAATAAGGGTGAGCAAAATACCACTTAATACCTAAATCAGTAATATACTTAACATTAGAAAACTCAGAACCATTATCAGAAGTAATAGAATGAATTAAATA
>NZ_LKKW01000012.1 GCF_001891165.1 Streptobacillus ratti
ACTTTTGGAATTTAGGGTTTTGGAATTTAGGTTTAAAATATTTGCAATTTAATTTAAATTATGATAAAATTTAGTTACCCTGCTTTGTGGTAATCCACTAGGGCAAAATCCAAAGGGAAGGAGAGAAAAAGAAATGACAAATTATGAAATTATGTTTATTCTTTCAACTCAATTAACAGAAGAAGAAAAGAAAGCAAATGTTGAGAAAGTAGAATCTATCTTAACACAAGCTGGAGCAACTGAAGTTAAAACTGAGATAATGGGAGATAGAAAATTAGCATATCCAATTAAGAAAAAAGAAAATGGATACTATGTATTAACTAAATTTGCTATGGACGGTGTTCAATTAGCAGGAGTAGAAAAAAAATTAAACATATCTGAGTACTTAATGAAATACATGATAGTAAAATTATAAGGTTAAAATAAATTATTAGGGGGAAAATATTATGAATTACGTATCATTATTAGGAAGACTTACAAGAGATCCTGAAGTTCAATACACAGGGACAGGAAAAGCTTATTTAAGATTTTCTATTGCAGTTCAAAAAGATAACAATAGGGAAGAAGTTGACTTTATTAACTGTGTAGCTTGGGAAAAAAGAGCAGAAACTATAGGACAATATTTTAAAAAAGGAAGTAGAATACTTATTACAGGAAAATTATCAGTAAGCAACTATGAAACTAAAGAAGGAGAAAAAAGAACATCAACTGATGTTATTTTAAATAGCTTTGAATTCATAGATTCAAAATCTGATTCAAATGTAGCAAGCAGAGAGTTTACACAAAGTAAATCATTTGAAGCTCCAAAAGAAGAAATTCTTGTAGATGAAGAGGATGACTTCCCATTCTAAAAAATAGGAGGAAGAAATGAAACCAGTTGCTGAATTCAAAAAAAGAAAAAGAAGACCAAAAGTTAAATTCAAAATTGAAGATATAGATTATAAAAATGTGGATTTATTAAAGAACTTTATGAATGATAAAGGGAAAATATCTCCATCAAGAGTAACAGGGTTAGATGCTAAGATTCAAAGAAAAATTGCAAAAGCAATTAAAAGATCAAGACAAATAGCATTATTACCATATACAAAAATAGAAAAATAAGAATAAACTAGCTAGATGAAAATCTAGCTATTTTTTTACACTTTACTTAATACTGAAAAATTTTAAAATAAAATTTGCTTTAAAACACCTGTTTTTAAAGGTTTAAGACTGTTTTTGAAAACTTGAAAAATGATTTCTGATAAGGTAAAATACTGATACTAAATATAGAAAGGTTAAGGGAGTATGAAGAAAATATTGGTATCATTTTTCTTATTTTTTTCAATGTTAATGGCTAATTTTAAAGGAGAAATAAAAATTGGTATAGAAGAGAATAGAGAGGGGTTATTCTTACAAAATAGTTTTAAAAGAGAATTTTTAAATGATGTTATTGAAAGAAAAATAAGTCCATTTAAAATTAATCTAAGTTATTCAGATAATATTGGTGTGGAATTTGCGATTAATAAGAATAAATCAAATAAAATAAGGATAGATACATATAACTATAACTTAGGTTTAAACTTAAAAACACCAGAATTTAAAAAAGTAAGATTTGGATATGGATTTAAATATAATATTGGGGATGATGTGTATCATAAGGTAAGAGATAATAATATTTTACATAAAATTTCTTTAGAATATGATAATAAACTTAAAACAAATTTTAATATAGAAAAAATAGAAAATGAAATATTATCAAAAGAGTTAGGTATTGAATATATTTTAAAAGATTTGGGTATAACTTTGGTATATAAGCATAAAAAAACAGAAGATGAAACAAGGCATTTGATAGATATGAAGAATAAACAATCAAAAATATCTTCTGAAGATGATGGGCATAATCATGGTGGTCATTTAAATGAATTATCTAAACTTGAATTTAGTATTAGACATGCAGAATCAGAATATGGGGGTAAATATAAATTTAGAAATAATTCAAACTATTTTTCTATAAATAAAAAATTAAATATATTAAATAATAAAATAGATTTTACAGCAAGTTATAGAAAAAGTAATTTACATAGTAATTTAGCCAATAAAATAGTTTCTAAAATAACTGGTAAAAATCTAGTTTTAGATGCTCTCTTAAAAAGAGAAATTATTAAAAATTTTGATTTTAATATAGGAACAAAATTTACATATTTAAACTTAAATCAAGATATATTTGTTAAAGAAAATAATAGGGGAAGGAAAAATTTTGAATTAGAATTATTAGGTTCTAATGTATATAAGGGAATAAATGAAATTGAGGGAACACTTAAAACAACTTTAACATATTTTTATCCATTAAATAAAAAGTTTAATCTATTATTAGGTATGGATAATAATTTTACTCTTAATGCAAGATATCAAGATGTATATGAACAAGCATATAATAATAGAAAAAATGCTTATGAAGGAGAAAAACAAAGAATAAAAAATATGTTAGAAAATCAAACAGAAGATGACAAGAAAAAAAGAGAAGAAGAATTAAAAAAACTAAAAGAAAATATAGATAAAAAACAAAAAGAAATTGATGATTACAAGAAAAAGAAGGATTTTACTTCAGAAATAGAAAATGCTTTAGAAAAACAAAAAAGTAGAAGAGATGATTTAGAAGATAGAAAAAAAGAAATTAAAGATGAAATAAAAGAAAAAACATATGATAAAATAGAAGAATATTTTAAAGAAAAACTTGAAGAATTAGCAAAATTAGAAAAAGAAAATAATATTAGTAGTAAGAATTATAGTAGTTTTTTAATGGTAAGTAGAGAGAAAACAAGAGAAAAAAGAAAAGAAAAAATTAAAGAAATATCAGATAAATTGAATATTAATGATAAAGAAAAATTTGCAGAAAAATATGAAAAACTATTAGAATACAGAGGTAACGGATTATATGCAAGTGTTAAATCAAAAATACTTATAGATTTAACAAAATTAAATAATAAGAAGAATATGGAAGAAAGAAAATATAATGAAAAATACAATGAATTTAATGTAGATGAGAATGTAAAAAAAGCCTTAGATATATTAGATGAAAGCAAGAAATTAACTTTTGCATTTAAATATATTAATAGGTCATATGTGGCATTAAGATATGAAATGATAGATAACCTTTATTTAAATACATCTTTTTCTACAACTTTAGAGTTAAATAAAAAGCTTAAAAAAGGCAGTAAATTAAAACATCATATACATTTAAACCCTAAAATAGAATTGAGATATGTTTTTTAGAAAAGAGGTAAAATGAAAAAATTTATTTATACTTTTATACTTATATCAATATTTTCTTGCTCATCAGTTATACAAGAATACAAAGAAGAAAATATAAAAGATGAACTCATAAATTCAAGTCATAGTGAATGTGGCTGTGTAGATGGGGAACATAATCATTAAAATATATAGAGAATTTCAGTAGCTTTAGAAATTCTCTTTTTTAATATTTTAAATAATAGATAATTAATAAGTGTAATAACAGAAATAGATAAACAGATTTAAATTTAAGTTTTTTAGTTTTATGTCTAAATAAATTCATTCCAATAATAGCTCCAAATGGTCCTAAAAAAGATAATGAAAGTAATGTTTTTTCTGAAATTCGAGAAATATTATTTATTGCAAAAAATTTATCTATTCCAAAAAATATAAATGCAAATAAATTAATCGTTAATAATAAAAACATATAAAATGTCCTTTCATAAAAATATATATAATTTTATCAAAAAATAATTTAAACTTCAATTTAAACATATATCATTTCCTCTAATACTATCCTTTTTTATATTTTCATGATAGAATATATTAAAATAAAAGGAGAATGGTTAATATGAAAGTATATTTAGATAATGCTGCAACTACAAAAATTTTAGATGAATTTAAAGAAGAATTATTAAATATATATACAACATATTTTGCAAATGCTTCATCATTGCATAGTCCTGGTAAGAAAACAAGATATATGTTAGAAAAATCAAGAGAAGTAATAGCAAAAGATCTCAATGTATTAACTAATGACATTTTCTTTACTTCAGGAGCTACAGAATCTAATAATATGATACTTAAAGGTGTAGCATTAAGTAAAGGAAAAGGACATATAATTACTTCATCTATAGAACATCTCAGTATATTAAATGTTTGTAAATATCTTGAAGAAAAAGGTTTTACTCTAAGCTATATTAAACCCAATAATAAAGGGATTATTGAAGCTAAAGAAATAGAAAAAAATTTAAGAGAAGATACTATACTTGTAACTGTTATGGCAGTTAATAATGAAACTGGTGTTAGGATGCCTATAGAAGAAATAGGGAATATGCTTAAAGAAAAAAATATTTTTTTTCATAGTGATATGACACAGTTAATATTAAGGGAAAAATTAGACTTAGCACTATTTAATGTAGATGCTATTTCAGCCTCTTTTCATAAATTTCATGGTGCAAAAGGTAGTGGATTTGCATATATTTCATCTAAACATTCAATAGAAAAATATATACATGGTGGACATCAAGAAAAAAATAGAAGAGCAGGAACAGAAAATGTCCATTCTATAATATTTTCTGCTAAGGTATATGAATATTTATCAAATAATATAGAAAATAATATTAAATACATTAAAAATTTAAGAGATTATCTAATACAAAATTTAGAAAAATTTGGAGATAAGATCATATTAAATAATTCAGAAAATACTATACCACATATTATTAATATACAAATAAAAGATGAAGATATAGAATATCTTTTACCTTTATTTGATATGAGAGGTATTTTTTTATCAGGAGGTTCAGCATGTCAAAGTGGTGCAATGAAAGCATCTAATGTTTTAATGGAACAAGGACTTAGTGAAAAAGAAGCTAAATCATCTATAAGAATAAGTTTATCTATACAAAATAAAAAGGAAGAAATAGATTATTTCATAAAAGTGCTAGATGATATAATAAAGTAAGGAGGTTTAAACATGCTAAGAAGAATACACACAGAATATTCATTGCTTGAAGGTGTAGGTAGTGTTGAAGAATATGTACAAAAAGCTAGAGAAAACAATATAAAAGAACTAGCTATTACAGATTTTGGCATGTTTGCAACTCTTAAATTCTATAATGCTTGTAAGAAAAATAATATAGTTCCAATAATAGGAATAGAAATATATTTAAAAGGATTTTTAGATAATGAAAATACATATACTCTTACAATACTAGCAAAAAATGAAAAAGGAGTAAAAGATATATATAAGTTATCGACAATAAGTTATGAAAGAAAAGAATATGAAAGAAACTATATTTTATTAGATGACTTATTAGAACATAGTAAAGATATATATATTTTAAGTGGTGGAGTTAATTCAGAACTTGTAAGTTATGTTTTGAAAAATGATTATAAAAAAGTTAAAAAACTTATGGAAATTATGACAGAAAAACTAGATATTATACTAGAAATACCTATGTTTGAAATGTTTGAATATCAAAGACTTATGTTTGATAAATTGGTAGAAGAATTAAATGTTAAAAGTATAGAAGTAAATGAAATATATTATTTAGAAAAAGAAGATAAAATATTACAAAAAATATTTACAGCTATTAAAGAAAATAGAACATTAAAAACAGTTCAAAATGAAAAAAAACAAGATGGATTACATTTTATTGTAACTCAAGAAAATACAAGAGAAGAAATATTAAATGATATAGATACAGTACTAGATAATAAAAATGTTGAATTTCCTTTAATTAAATTACCAAAAGGATTGAATGAAAAAGAATATATAGTTAGTATACTTGAGGAGAGTAAAAAAATAAAATACCCTAATATTACAAAGGAGATTCAAGATAGAATAGATTATGAATTAAATGTAATAGATAAAATGGGTTATATTAAATACTTCCTTATAGTTCATGATTTTATTAAATATGCTAAAGAAAATGATATATTTATAGGTCCTGGTAGGGGGTCTGCAGCAGGATCAATTATTTCATATTTACTAGGAATAACAGAACTTGACCCAATAAAATATGGTTTGATTTTTGAAAGATTTTTAAATCCTGAAAGAATATCTATGCCTGATATAGATGTGGATATAGAGCAAGAAAAAAGAATGGATTTAATAGAATATATTAAAAGGACTTATGGTAGTAGGAATGTAAGCCAAATTATTACATTTTCTACTTTTAAACCAACACTTGCATTAAAAGATTTAGCTAGAGTTTTTGAAATACCTGAAAAGAATATAAGGAAATTACTAGATGAGTCTAAAGAAAAACCTTTAAATGACCTATATGACGGTAGAGAAATGATTAAATCATTAATAGATTATGCTAAAAGAATAGAGGGTAAGGTAAAAAATAGTTCTACTCATGCTGCTGGAGTAATAATTACTAAGGAAGATATGAGAGAAAATCTACCCTTAATTTATGACGGTTATACTAAAGATTATCAAATACAATTTGAGGCTAATGTACTAGAATCTTTAGGATATCTTAAAATGGATCTTTTAGGTCTTAAAAATTTAAATATTGTAAAAAGTGTAGTTAAGAAAGTTAATGAAGATATAGATATAGATATATATAACTTACCTGAATATGAAGAAGCATTTAATTTATTAAATACAGGGAACACTATGGGAATATTCCAATGTGAATCAAGAGGTATTACTCAACTTGCAATGAATTTAAAAATACATTCTTTAGAAGATATCGCCTTATTACTTGCCCTATATAGACCTGGTCCTTTAGAAAGTGGATTAATACCTAGTTTAATTGTTATGAAAAATAATAAGGATATTAAAATTAAGTATACAGATCCTATTCTTGAAGATATATTATCTTCTACATATGGTGTATTAGTTTATCAAGAACAGGTAATGCAAATAGCTCAAAAAATATCTGGATATAGCTTAGCTAAAGCTGATGAGTTAAGAAAGGCTATAGGAAAGAAAAATGTAGAATTATTAAAACAAAATAGAAAAACATTTATAGAAAATGCTACTATACCTAAATACAGGGCAGAAAAAATATATGATTTAATAGATAATTTTGGAAATTATGGATTTAATAAAGCCCATGCTATAAGTTATGCAAATATTACTTATCAGACTGCATATTTAAAAGCGAAGTATCCAAAAGAATTTTTTGCAAGTCTTTTGACTACTGAACTTAAAGTAGAAAAGAAATTAGTAAATAGTTATGCTGAAATGATTAAAAGAAATATTGAAATGTATCCACCTAGTATAAATAAATCAACGGCTGAATTTGAGATAGAAGAAAAGGGAATAAGAATACCTTTAAGTTCTCTTAAAGAAATGTCAGAAAAAACGGCAAGAGAAGTAGTGGAAGAAAGAGAAAAAAATGGAGAATTTACAGATATTTTTGATTTCATAAGTAGATGTAGATTTTTAAATAAGAGTAATCTTGAGGGTTTAATTTATTCTGGTGCTTTTGATGAATTTAATATAGGAAGAAAAAAATTAATAGTTAATTTACAAGATATTATTAAATGGGTTGATAAAAAGAATAAATCACAAACTGATATATATTCATCACTTTTCTTAAATATGAATATGGAAATAGAAGAATATGAGTGGCTAGAAACTGATGAAATGAGTAATGATGATATAATAAAGTTTGAAAAAGAATATGTTAAATTAAGTATGAGAAATACACAAATATTAAAAAATGAAGTTGTGTATAATATATTTAAGAGCAATGAATATGTTATAGGCTACATAGAGTCTGAAAATAGTAAGGTTACTAAGAAAAATGAAATTATGAATATAGTAAACATTTTAACACTTGAGGGAAGTAAAGAATATTTAATATTTCCTAAAGAATATATGAAGTTTTCTAAAGTAATACAAAAAGGAAATATAGTATGCTTTAAGGCAAATAGAATGGAAAATAATAAATATAACATATCTGATATTTTTGGAATAAATGATTTTTCAAAATATAATATTAGTGTAAAAATAAATGAAGATTTTGAATATAAAGAAGAGTTTAAGGAGTATATATTAAAACATAGAGGAAATGATACATTGAATATATATTTTGGAGTAAATAATAAAAAGAATGTAAAACAAATTAATTTAAGTAAAGAATTTATAGAAAAAATGATATCTCTTCTAGGACAAGAAAATGTTAGACTACAAATAAAAACTTGAATAAAGAATATTCAATTGATATAATAAGATATAAGTAAAAATAGGAGGACTAATATGAATAATTTTGGTAGAATTGAAATATCTCCAAGTGTGATAAGCGATATAGTTTTAGAAAGTGTTTCAGAGGTTGATGGAGTCGTAGGAATTTCTGATAAAACAAGTAAAACTCAAGGTATAAATATGTTAAAAAATTTAACTAAATTAGGAAATGTTAAATTTATAGATGTAGAATTAGGTGAAACAGAATGTGTAATAGATTTAGGAATAGTTGTAGAATTTGGTAAAAATATAGTTGAAGTTGTTAAAACATTCCAAGAAATTATTAAAACAAATGTTGAAAAATTAACAGAAATAAGAGTAAATGAAGTAAATGTTAATGTAACTAATATAGTGAAAGTAAATAAGGAGGAAGCAAATGTTTAGATTTTTATCAAGTTTAATTAAGGTATTAGTTTTATTAAGTTTACCAATTTTAGGATTTATGACTATTTCAGATACATTTTTTGATACAGTATATTTTAATGAAGTAATACCATATATAGAATATTTAAGATTTGTTGGATTTTTAGCTATAGGATATTTAATAATTTTATTATTATCTCTATTAGAAAAATTATTTAAAAAACCTAAAGCAGTGAAATCTCAAGGTAAAAACGGGAAAATAGAAGTAGATTTAAATACAATTAATGAAATATCTAAGGTATTTTTAGAACAAAAACCTTTAATTAAAACAGCTAAAGTAGTTTCTTATTCATATTTTTCAAAGATATTAATTAGTGTAAATGTTGAAACATATAATATAGAAAACTTAAATGATAGATTATCAGTTATACAAAATGAGTTGAAAGAATACATAGTTCTTATGACAGGAGTAGTAGTTAAAGATGTAAGTCTTAAAATTGTTAAGATAAATCAAGAAAAAATATTTGACACAGTTACTGTAGAAGATGTATCTTTAAGTGAATTAACAGATGAAGAAATAGTTGAAACAACACCAGAATTTTAGATTGGAGATAGGAATGACCCAAAGGGAAATAAGAGATGAAATTTTCAAAATATTATTTGAGCATGAAGTAGTTAATTCTGATATTATATTAAGAAAAAATGAAGTGCTTGAAACTTTAAAAATTAGTAATGCTAAAAGAGAATTTTTAGAAAATTATTTAAATAATTTTATGTTAAATGAAACTGAAATAATAGAAAAGGTAAAAGAAAAGATAAAAGGTTGGACTTTTTCAAGACTGGCAACACCAGAAAAAGTAATACTTAAAATGGCTTTTTTTGAAATATTATTTGAAAAAGTAGGTCATGAAATAGTGATAAATGAAGCCGTAGAATTATCTAAAATATATGGAGATGAAAAAACTAAAACTTTTATAAACGGTATTTTAGCAGATTTAATTAAAAGTATAGAAAAATAAAAGGGTTTTGTGAAATAAATGATAAATATTATGTAGGATTTGTGTAGATATACTACAAGGCTCAGGAGTATTTAAATGATGCTATACATTTTAATAAATATAATCGGTTATGAGAATAATTTGATAGAATAAAGGAGAAATATAGTTATGAAAATCAATAATTTATTAGTTAAAAAGAGTAACATAGAGATATTGAAAATAGATAGCCTTGATATTGATGTTTCAAAAAGTATAGCTATATTTGGAGAAAATTGTGCAGGAAAAACTACATTTATAAAATGTATATTAGGTATTGAAGATTATAATGGGAGCATATCTGATTTGATGAGCAATAATCAAATACAGGTTTTGCTACAAAATAATAATTACCCACCTTATGCTAAGGTTAAAGACATAATTAGATTGGTATTAGATAAACAAGAATTGTCATGTTTGTCTGAATTATTTAGAATTTTCAACTTTGAACATAATTTGAATAAAAAAATAGGCTCGTTAAGTGGTGGAGAATTGCAAAAATTGAATTTAATTTTAATATTCTCAAAACCTCATAAATTATTAATTGTAGATGAGATAACTACAGGATTAGATTATTCTACAAGAATGAAATTATTAGAATATCTAAAAAATCATATAGATAAAATGGGTATAGGATTAATTATTGTTTCACATTATTTAGAAGAAATTAAATACTTGTGTGATGAAGTTATAGTTTTAGAAAAAGGGAAAGTATCTAAACAATTAAATACTGAAGATTTCTTGAAAAATTTTATCAAGGAGGGGAAAAATTATGTTTAATAGACCAATTCAAGTAATTATTATTGAATTACGGAATTTGCAGAAAACTATTTTAGGATTATTTTTTTCTTTTATTTTTCCTCTTATTACAATGTATTTTATAATTAATTCATTACCATTAGAATACCAAAAAATGGCTATTCAGGAATATTTCCCTGTATCACTAGCATTAGGTATAACACCTTTAGCGTTACTAACATTCCCAGCTAGTATTTCAAAAGAATATGAAAGTGGTGTGTTTTTGAGATACAAACTATTTGATATATCACTACCCATGGTATTTATATCTAAAATTGTGCTATATTTTTTATTAATGCTACTTCAAATAATCATAATTAGCCTTTTTGCTATTATGACATTTGGTTTAGAATTTCCAAGTTTTGAAGTTACATTCATGTTTTTTACATTGTATATATTAGCTTCATTACCTATGTTTTTAATAGGAACTATCATTACAATTATTACTAAAAATAATATGATGGTACAATCTATTGGACTTACAATTATGTTTATTTTTTTAATACTTTCTAATGCAATGATGCCAGTTAAGAATTTACCAGAGATTATAGAGAGTTTTAAATTTGTAATTCCAACAAATGATATAATACAACAGTTAGGTTCATACTGGAGAGGTATTGATATAGATAAAGTATATTTTCTAATAAAATATCTAGTTTATACAGTATTACTTGTTATTATTATGAAAATAAGTATAAGAAAAGCAAAATTATAATCAAATATAAAAAGAAGAGGTGATTCAAGAAATTTTTTAAATTCTTAATCACCTTTTTGTATTAACTTAATTTTTTTAAAAAATTAAAGAAGTTTTGACTACTTAATTGAGATAGGAAATTTATTTTTCTTTCCATTCCATTTTCATATTTAATTAATACTTTTTTATTCTCTATTTCAACATCTGAAATGTTTTCTATATTTATTTTTAAGAAACCTAAAATTAATATTTTATCATCATAATATATAGTTCCTTGATTAACAAAAATTGTTCCTAGTAAAAATATGGAAAAACCTATCTCAATAGATTTAATTTCTTTAAAATACATACCAAATAATAATCCTAAAATTGATAGGAAATAGAAACTATAAAGAAAAATTTCACTGTAGTCATTTTTCTTAGACTTCATAGAATGTCTTATCTTAAAAAATTCCAAATACAATAAGTATATATTAATAATTAATACTAATGAAGCCAAAAATGTCTAATTTATTTTTACCATTTAAAGTATATAGAAAATATATTGGCACTAAATTTAAAAGATAATACAACATGTTTATCTTTGCTTTTTTCATAAAATGCTTCCCTCCTTAATATTTATACTAAAATCATATCATATATATTGTTAATATGTAAACTATATATTTAATAATATTATTGATAATATAAATGATTGTTAAAATTTTTTATTTTCCTTTTTTAATATCTACTATAGTATTAGTATCCATATATAAACATTTATCACAAATCTTCTCTATGATATCTTTCTCATGACTTATTATAATAAGCCCTATATTTCTCTCTTTTACAATCTTAAGAAAATTTTTCCATATAAATTCCTGTGTAACACCATCTAACATGGTTGTCATCTCGTCAGCTATTAAATATTTTACCTTTGGATTAAAAGCTCTAACAATAGAAAATCTTTGTAATTCTCCACCAGATAGTTCTATAGGATACCTATTTAACCATTCATCTTTAATTCCAAAAAGTTCTAATAATTCCTGGTCTGGTTCATAACTTTCATTAAGTATATCTTTCATTTGCCATAATGGATTCATTATTTTTTCTGGGTGCTGATAAATTAACTGTACTTCTCTAAAAGAATTATCTTGATAAGCCCTATCATCTATAATAACTTCACCACATGTTGGATTTTGAAAATCTGATAACACCTTAGCTAGACTTGTTTTACCACAACCACTATAACCAAAAATTCCAAGAATTTCTCCTTGTTTAAGTTCAAAATTTAAATCTTTAAATATCCATTTATCTTTTTCATAGCAAAAGCCTAAATCTTTAACTTTTAATGACATTATTTAACCTCCAAAAACTTATTTTGAGGTAATGAATTCCATAATTTTTTTGAATATTCTTCTTTTAAATTTTCACCATTACCACTAAAGAATGTACTTGGAACTGTTTCAATTGTTTCTCCATCTTTAAAAACAGTAATTCTATCTGCTATTTTTATGGCAGAAATTATATCATGTGTAATAAGTATTACACTAATTCCAGAATTTGCAAAATCTCTTAATTGTTTTAAAACTTTATCTAGTACAGCTTGATGTATACCTGGAGTTGGCTCATCAGCTATTATAAGTTCGGTATTATCTTTTATACTTGTTGCAAATAAAACTCTTCTTAACATTCCACCAGATAATTGATAGGGATATAATTCTCCATCTTCTTTATTTAATTCAAATTGTTCAAATAATTTTTCTTGTAATTTTGTTTTTTCTTCACAACTTATATTTCTTAATCCAATCTTTATTTGATTTTTAACTTTCATTGATGGATCTAAATAATTTACTGATTGTGGAATAAAAGCTATCTTTTCACCCCTGTATTCTTTTATCTTTTCCTTGTTTAAAATTTCATTGTTATATAAAATTTTTCCATTTATAGTGGCATTAGGAGGTAATATATCCATAATTGCATGAGCTAATAAACTCTTACCTGATCCACTTGCACCTACAATGGCTAATATTTCACCTTTTTTTATTTCAATATTTAAATCTTTAATGGGTGTAGTAGTAAATTTTTTTAATCCTCTACCATATTGTTCAAAAGAAATAGATAAATTTTCTACTTTTAACAATGTTTCTTTCATTTTCCCTCCTATTATAAGTATCTTGTTTGAGGATTATTTAAAATCCTTAATGATTCCCCTATATTATCAAAGCATTTTACTAATAATATTAATGAAATTCCTGGCAGAACAACTAACCACCAATTTCCAAGTGAAATATGTTTAGCAGCCTC
The DNA here is from genome assembly GCF_001891165.1 of Streptobacillus ratti. Taxonomy (NCBI): domain Bacteria; kingdom Fusobacteriati; phylum Fusobacteriota; class Fusobacteriia; order Fusobacteriales; family Leptotrichiaceae; genus Streptobacillus; species Streptobacillus ratti. The sequence continues at coordinate 13,376 of NZ_LKKW01000012.1, forward strand.
TGATAGAATTATTCCTATAGATGGTTGTTGAACTGATAGTCCAAAACCTAAAAATGTCATAGATGCTTCATGTAATATGATATGTGGGAACAATAATACAAAACCTATGAAAATTTGAGGGAATATTATAGGTAAAATATGTTTTTTAATAATAAATAATTTACTTTTACCCATATTTTTTGAAAGTAAAATATATTCTGAATTTTTAATGCTATAAACTTCATTTCTAATTACCCTTGTTAATGCAGGCCAATGAGTTATAGCTGTGGCAATAATAATACCTTTAGCACCTTTTCCAACAGAAAAAGATATTAAAATCATGAAAATAATGTGTGGCATACCTATAAATAAATCTACAAACCACATTATTATTAAATCAATTTTTTTATTACTTGTAGCTGATATTATTCCTAGAGTAACAGCTATACTTACACTTATTGTTGCACCTAATATTCCTATTAATAAAGAAAAGTTTAAACCTTTTATAGTTCTAACAAACATATTTCTCCCTAAAGAGTCTGTTCCAAATATGAAATTACGTGTAGGAGGTAAATTTCTTATAACATGATTTGTTTTTAATCCTTCATCGCTTAAAGCTATATTTAATATTAATATAAGAGCTATTATAAATATAGAAAATGCGATTGACATAACTACTTTTATTCTTGCATCTAATTTCATTTTACCTCCTTAAATTTGGCATTAAAATCTTATTTAATATATCAGATAACATATTACCTAAAAATACAAATACTGCTCCAATAATAACAATTGCTAAAAGAAGAGGACTATCTCCCTTTAAGCCAGCCTGTGTTAATGTAGAACCAAGTCCAGAATATGAAAATACTTGTTCAGCCAGTACAGAACCACCAAATAGTTCTCCAAAGTATGAAAAGTGTAATGTTATTGCTGGTGTTATTGCATTTCTTATACAATGATTTTTAAATATTTCAAAATCATTTTCACCCCTTGCTTTTGCAAAAGTTACATATTCACTATTTAATACATCTATCATCTTTTCTCTTGTATGTAGTGTAACATTTGCAATCCCAAGTATACTTAATGTGAATGCTGGAAGTATTAAATGCCTTATTTTTTCAATGAAAGAAACTTCAGTACTTATAACCCCTATAGGAGAAGATAATCCTATTGGGAACCACTTTAATTGTGCAGAAAATATAAGTAGAAATATAAGTCCCATCCAAAAAGTAGGTACACTTGCTTGTATAAATGAAAATATTTTTATAATTTTATCGAATATTTTACCTAATTTAAATGCAGAAAGAGTACCTAAAATAAACCCTATAACTCCTGATAAGACCCATGATATACCCATTAGAGCAAATGAAGCCATTGCTCTGTTACGAACAATTTCTATAACGGGCTTACTATATATTAATGAATTTCCCCAATTTCCTGTTATAAAATTTTTAAGCCATATGAAATATTGAGTAAATATAGATTTATTTAATCCATAATATTCAGCTATTTTATCATATTGCTCTTTTGTTAAACTCACGTCATAATCAACACTTGCTAATACAGGATCTACTGGTGAATATTTAAGTAAAATAAAAGAAAGAATAGAAACTCCAAAAAGTAAAAATATTAATCGTAAAAGTTTTTTAAAAATAAAAACTATATATTTTTTATTCATTTATTTTCTCCTTGAAAAAGTTGATTTATCTTAAAATTAACTTTAAAATAAACCAACTTTTATTTTTCTTTTATTTATTGTTTTCTTCCCATGTCCATTCATTAATATTTGCTATTAATCCCCAAGCATGTCCATGACTATGTATTCCTTGTTTACCAACATTAATTCTGCTATCTCCTAAATAAGTATGGTTTATTCTAACTAGCCAAACATTAGGTAAATCTCCTTTTATTGATAAACCAGTTTCTCCGTCCCATTGAGCAAGTTTCCAATATTTATTTGCATCTTCAAGATTTGCACTCTTAATAGCCTTATCTAAATATTCAGTAACTTTTGGATTGTTATAGAAAGTTACATTTCCCCATAATTTATGTATTAAATTTGGGTGATATGAATCATATAATGGAACTGGATTAAGTCTTCCACCACCATATAAAACAGAAACTTCATGTATTTTTGTTATAATTTCTTCCCAATCACTACCTACAAGTTTAATATTTATTCCTAAATCTTTGGCTTGGTTTGCAGCTTCTATTGCAATATTAGTTCTTAATTGATCTTTTGTTGCATAGTATAAGTCAAATTCAGCTTTTACACCATTTCTTTCTCTAATTCCATCTGTACCAACTTTCCAACCAGCATCATCTAAAATTTTCTTAGCCATTTCAGGATCATTAGTTTTAATTATAGAATCAGGATTCCAGAATGGCATATCATCAACAATAGAATATGCAGGTTTACCATGTCCATTTAATACAGTATCAATAACTTTTTGTCTATCTAATCCTACATTAAGTGCCTTTCTTATAGCTGGATCACTAGTAATATCATTTCCAACTGGATATCCTTTAGGAGAACTTTCAATAACTCCCTTTTTTTGATAAGGTAGAGATAATCCACGCACGTCATTTGATGGTATGTCAAATAAGCTAACCCCATTAATTTTTTTATCTGCAAATTCAGGTGTTGCATAAATTACATCTACATCTTCTGATTCAAGTGCAGCAAGTGCTGTATTTTCATCTAATAAAACCCATGTCCATTTTTTAAAATGTGGTTCTTCACCATGCCAATGTGGATTTACTTCAAAAATAGCTTGTTCATTTGGTTTGTATTCTACTAATCTATATGGACCAGAACCTATAGGATTTTTTTTGAAATTCTCATTGTAATGAGCCTTAGGTAGAATCCCAATTTCTATTAATTGAGATGAAGCAAAAGTAGATCTAGGTTCTTTTAAAGTAAAGATTACCTTAGTTTTACTTAGTGCTTCTATTTTATCTATAAATGTTAAATCCCAATTTCTACCGTCATTTTTTAACATTTCATATGTAAATTTAACATCATCAGCAGTTACAACTTCTCCATTTGAAAATTTAAAGTTATCATGTAAATCAAATGTCCACATTAAACCATCATCAGATATTTCATAACTTTTTGCTAAATCGCCAACAATTTCTAAATCTGCTGTTCTTTTAAGTAATGAACTATATAATATATGTGTTTCATTGTGTGTACCAAAACCGTCTTTTGGATCAAATTCAGTTATTCTTGAACCCATTGAAATTACAAGTTCGTTAGTAGCTCTCCCCTTTCTATTTCTAATTTTAGATTCATCTTCTTTTTTAACTGAGCATGCAAATAGTAATAATACTAATAGAGTACTCATTAAAAGTGATAAATATTTTTTCATAAGAAATCTCCTTAACTAATTTTAACATTTAGTTCTTTAAATATTAGAGAACTATACATCATTATATATCATTTTAATTATATTTTCAACATTTTTATTTTGATAATCAAAGTATATAAAATACACTGAAATAAAAATAATATGACAAATTTACTAAAATATGTGAGGGAGAAATAAGAAGACTGATTAAAAAAGGGGCTGTTCCGAAATAGCCCAAAATAGAGGAGAGAATTTCTAAATTTTTGGGAATCTCTCCTTTTAAATAAAAAAAATTGAAGCTTATGTTTTAAACTCCAATAAATTCATATTTTTATACAACCTTAAATTGAGGGTCTTTTCCCCTTAAGTATTAGTATGCCTTTTCCTTAAGTTCATATAAATTAATATTTATTTGAAAAGTCTTCTATATATTTTTCTAGTAATATTTTAAGTCCTAATTTTCTATAAGTCACAAAAAACTTGATTTAGAGCAATTTCTACAATTCTGTAAGTTGGAATAAAAAATTAAATTATATATGATTTTTCTTATAATTATAAAATTTCACTTTACATTTTGTGTAATAGAGAGGCTAAGTTATATAATTAACATAATAATATTGGTTAAAAACATTTCATAATATGTAGCGAATTAATTGAAGAATATTAAATTATAGGAAAAAAATACACCTTTAATCTTTGTAGATTTTAGGTGTATAGAATTTAAAGTTTAAATTTTTTTTGCTATAAAGGGTCTTATAACATGATACATTAATAACATTAAAAAAAGGCTATATCTTCAATATACCATGTATTAATATATAGTGGTAAAATCCAAACATGTATTCCAACAATTAAAGAAATAGCAATTAAGTCGACTAAAAATATTTTTTTAAATTTTAATATAATAATCCCCTCCAATCTATTTTTATTTCAATATCATTATAACTTCAAAGGTACTATTTATCAACAGTTAAAAAAATAACTTGTAATAACAATATATTGAAAAATCATGTTATACTATATTAATAAAAACGAAAAGAAATGTATCAAAAAGTAATATAATTTAAAGGAGCAGTAAAATGACAGAACGTGAGAAATTAGAACATGGATTTTGGTATGATGCAAATTATGATAAGGAATTACTAGATAAAAGAATAGAAGCTGAATCACTATGTTTTTCTCTTAATCAAACAAATCCAAAAGAAATAGAAAAACGAGAAGATATTATGAAAAATCTGTTACCGAACAAAGGGAAAGACATTACTATATTATCTCCTTTTTATACAGATTATGGATATAACTGTGTTATTGGAGATTTTACATTTATTAATCATAATGCTTATCTTATGGATTGTGCAACTATTAAAATTGGAACTCATTGTTTTATTGGTCCCAATTGTGGTATGTATACAGCAATTCATCCATTACTTGCAAATGAAAGAAACAAAGGATTAGAAAAAGCCAAACCTATAACTATTGGAGATAATGTGTGGATTGGAGCAGATGTTACCATACTTCCTGGTGTAACTATAGGCTCAAATTCTGTAATTGGAGCTAAAAGTATTGTTACAAAAGATATTCCAGATAGTGTTATTGCAATAGGAAATCCATGTAAGGTATTACGTAAAATTACAGAACAAGATAGTATTGTAAATGAACTCTTAAGTGAAGAAAATAAGATAAAATAAGTTATCGACCTATTAAATAATAAAATATTTTATATCCCCCCTCTTTAAAACAAATATTTTGTGTGTTATTCTATATATAAAATATATGATATACAATACAATATATATTTTACAAACTTATATAAATAATGTATAATAAGCCAAAATTGTGATAATAAGAGGAGTGAAAATGAGGAATTTAACGAACAAAGAATTTAGATATATAAGTATAATGATTTTTGGATTATACTTTGGAGCAGGAAATTTAATATTTCCACCGTTTTTAGGAAAAGAATCAGGAAGCAATGCTATTATTGCTTTAATATTTTTCTCTATTACTGCAATAGTTTTTCCAATACTTGGAGTAATAGTTGTTTCAAAATTTAATGGAATAAATAACTTTTCTAATATGGTGGGTCCCTGGTTTACATTTATATTTACAACTGCTATGTATTTAACTATAGGACCGTGTCTTTCAATACCAAGAAATGCGTCTACATCATTTGAAATGACAATTGCTCCATATGTTACAAATTTAGATAATATAATTTACTATAGATTAATATATACTCTAATATTTTTCTTGATAGTCTATTATTTATCTATGAAACCTAAAAAAATTGTAACAACATTAGGTAAAATATTAACTCCCATTTTACTATTATTAATAATATTAATGTTCGTAGGAGTATTATTTAAGCCTTTTAGTTATGTAGCACCAGTAGGAGATTATATAACATCACCAGCTATAAAAGGATTCATAGAGGGATATAATACGATTGATGCACTAGCAGGATTAAATTTTGGAATAATAATAGTATTTGCAATTAAAAGTTTAGGTATAGTTAATGAAAAAGATGTTACTAAAATAACAATAAAGGCTGGAATAGTAGCTGGATTAATATTATTTTTAGTATATTTCATGCTAACATACATAGGCTTTGCTACAGCAAATGATTTTCCTAATACAAAAACAGGTGTAGAAATATTAGTTAATGTTGTAAAAGTAAATTACGGTATGTTTAGTACTTTAATGTTAGGGGGAATATTTATTATTGCCTGTTTATCTGTAAGTATTGGATTAATTACATCTATAAGTCAGTATTTTAGTCAAAATTATCCAAGTATTTCATATAGAACTTGGGCAATGATATATATTTTAATTTCATTTGTTTTAGCTAACTTTGGACTTGTTAATATATTGAAAATATCTATGCCTATATTATTATCAATATATCCAGTATCATTAGTATTAATATCACTTGGTCTATTTTCAGAATACTTTGATAACTCAAGATTAGTGTTTAGATTATGTGTATATGTAACATTAATATTTAGTATAGGTATGGTGTTAAATAAATATATAGGAAATATATTAGATCCGTTATTTGTTAATTTACCTTTTTATAGTCTTAATTTAGGTTGGTTAGTTCCAGCGATGATTACATTTATTTTTTCTATAATAATACATAAAGGAAAGAAAATATGGATAAAGTAAAAGAATTTCTTTTTTCTAAGCAAGAACTAGGTTATAGGGAGTTTAGTGCTAAACTTATACCAACAGTAAAAATAGAAAATATAGTTGGAGTAAGGATGCCAGAACTTAAAAAAATTGTAAAAACTCTATCAAAAGAAGATAAAGAAAAATATTTAAACAATCTTCCACATGAATATATGGAAGAGTATCATATACATATGTATTTATTAAATGAAGAGAAAGATATAAATAGACTAATAGAAAATACAGAAAAAGTTTTACCTTTTATTGATAATTGGGCAACTTGTGATATAGGGATAGGGAAAATATCTAAAAAATATCCTGAGATTATAGAAAAAAAGGTTTATGAATGGTTAAAATCTAAACATGAATATACTGTTAGATTTGCTGTAACAACCTTAAGAACTAATTTTATAAAAGAAAACTTTAATGAAAATCATTTAAAAGTATTATCAGAAATACAAACAGATGAATATTATATAAATATGGCAATAGCTTGGTATCTATGTGAATGCTATATAAGGCATGAAAAAGAAGTTCTATATTATTTAGAAAAAAACATGATAGTAAATGATTGGGTACATAATAAAGCCATACAAAAAATGAAAGAAAGCTTAAAAATAGATAAAGATAAAAAGATATATTTAAATACTTTAAAAAGAAAATAAAGTAATATAGGTTTAAGTTATTTTTTGAACAGTTGACAAACAGTATTTTTGAAGTTAGAATGATATTGAAATAAAAATAGAATGGAGATGACATATTAAAAATCAAAGGGTTTTAATGAAGATATAATTCCAGTTGGAGAAGTTGGTAAACCAATTGGTGATAAAATAGAAGATTATATAATGGAAAGGATAAAAAATAATGAGCATAAGCGATGGTGTATTTATACTTGTATTTACATATCTAATGATAGCTTTTAAACGTTATATAAATAAAACTATTGGAGAAATAATTCAAATATTCGGATATTTTTTTTATTTTTTCTACCTAAAAGATATATTATTTAATTAATATTAGAAAAATTTTTACAAATGAATACTATATAAACAAAAAAGGGATAACTTATGTAAAATAAGCTACCCTTTTTTCTTTAAAAAGTATATCCTGCTTGTATTCCAAAATTTCCTTTTCCATATCCTAAATATGCTCCCATATTGTATCTATCATTTACTTTTATTCCACTAGATATTAATGCTAACCAATCAAATACAGCTGTTTTATTTCCATTAGTATTTACATCAGAACCACCACCTATTGCAGTTTCTGCACCAAGGAATATAGAAAGTTTATTAGTTATTCTAAAATTTACATGTGTTTCTGCTCCTACTAAAGCTCTAATTTTTGTACCATTGTATTTAAATGTTTGAAATTGAGGAGAAGAAACAACAGTGAATTTAGGTCCAAATGCAATATTGATATCATGTCTAATGTCATATCTCCATTCTGGAAGTATAGCGACATTTAATGGAATTATTACATGGTCAGCTTTACCTATCCCTACTCCACCCTCAACTTTTATTCTTGGTCCAACTATATATGTACTATAAGAAAGAAAACTTGACAGTAGTATAAATGTTAATAATATTTTTTTCATGTTATCACTCCTTTTATTTTACATATTATACCATATTTTATTGATTTTTTATAGTTGTAAAAAAAAGGTAAATAGTGTAAAATATGTGTATGAAAGAGATAGAAGAATATATAAAATACTCAATTTTATTCATATACTATAAGGAACTATTTTCTGAAAAACAGAAAAAATATTTATCTGCATATTTAGAGGAGGATAATTCATTAACAGAAATAGCAGAAGCTTTTAATGTAAGTAGACAGGCAGTTTTTGATAATATTAAAAGAGGCTGTAAACAGTTAGATAAGTATGAGAAGTTACTTGGAGTTATGGAAAGAGAAGAGAACTTAATAATGAATTTAAAATGGCTAAGAGATAATTTTTCAAAGGAAAATTTAGATAAAATAATAATGGAATATGAAGAAGGAGCAAATTAATGTTTAAAGGTTTGAGTGATAAATTACAAGAAACTTTTAAAAAGTTATCTGGACAAAGTAAAATCACTGAAAGTAATATCACGGAAGCTTTAAGAGAAGTAAGACTTGCCTTACTTGAAGCAGATGTTAATTACATAGTAGTTAAGAATTTTGTTAAGAGAATAAAAGAAAAAGCACAAGGACAAGAAGTTATTAAAGGTGTAAATCCAAGACAACAGTTTATAAAAATAATAAATGATGAATTAATAGAAGTTTTAGGAGGGCAAAATACAGCTTTAAATAAGGCAACTTCAAAACCTACTATTATTATGCTAGTTGGATTGCAAGGAGCAGGTAAAACTACTTTTGCAGGAAAATTAGCTAAGCTTTTAAAGAAAGAAAAAAATAAAGCATTTTTAATAGGAGCAGATGTATATAGACCAGCTGCTAAGAAACAATTAATGGTACTTGCAAATCAAATAGGAGTTCCATTCTATAGTATAGAAGATAGTAATAATGTATTAGAAATAGTTAATAATGGATTACTAGAGGCTAAAAAAGAAGATGCTGATTATGTATTAATAGATACTGCTGGAAGATTGCATGTTGATGAGGTTTTAATGCAGGAACTTCAAGATGTTAAATCAAGCATTAATCCAACAGAAATTCTGTTAGTTGTAGATGGTATGACAGGGCAAGATGCAGTAAATGTGGCTAAAACATTTAATGATGCTTTAGATATCACAGGAGTAGTAGTTACAAAATTAGATGGTGATACTCGTGGAGGGGCAGCTCTATCTATTAAAGAAATTTCAGGTAAACCTATTAAATATATTTCTGAGGGGGAAAAGCTTGATGATATATCAGTATTTCACCCTGAAAGACTTGCAAGTAGAATACTTGGAATGGGAGATGTAGTATCTTTAGTTGAAAAAGCTAAAGATGCTATAGATGAAAAAGAAGCACGTGAAATGGAAGCAAAATTTAGAAAAAATCAATTTGATTTTGAAGATTTTTTAAAACAATTTAAAATGATTAAAAGAATGGGTTCTCTTGGAGGTATATTAAAAATGCTACCAGGTATGGGAGCTTTAGGAGATATAGATCTTACTGGTGCTGAAAAAGAGATGAAAAAAGTAGAAGCTATAATATATTCTATGACAGTAGAGGAAAGAAGAAATCCTAATCTTTTAAAAGTAAGTAGTAGAAAAACAAGAATAGCAAAAGGTTCAGGTACAGATGTAACACAAATCAATAAATTACTTAAACAATTTGAACAGATGAAACAAATGATGAAAATGTTTAATTCTGGAAATATACCTGGGTTTGGACAAATAGGAAAAAAAAGATAAAGTGTAATATTAGGAGGAGCTATATATGTTCTTACAAAAATCAAATAGGTTAGCTTTGGTTGACTCTAAAGGAAATAAGGTAAGTCATAGTGAATTGGTAGATAAGGTTAAGTATTTTTCAAAAAATGTAATTAAAGAAACTAAAGATATTCAAAAATTTAATGTAATAATGATGGAAAACAGAAAAGAATGGTTATATACTTTTTATGCAATTTGGGATAAAAAGAATATTCCATTAGTAATTGATTCAGAGTCTAGTATAGAAGAAATAGTGTACTTTTTAAAAGATTCTAATGCAACAAGTATTTATGTTTCAAATAAGACATATGAAAAGGCTAAAGAAACAATAGATACATTAGGAAGAGAAATAACTATAGTAAATATAGATGATGTAGAAATAGATGAAAATAAATTAAAAGAGATAGCAAAAGATAATAACTTATTATCTCATCCAGAGGGAGAAGAATTAGCAATAATGCTATATACTTCAGGGACTACAGGGAATCCAAAAGGTGTAATGCTTACTTTTAATAATATAGAAGCACAGATTGAATCAATAAAATCATTAATGATTATTGAAGAAAATGAGCAAGTATTGGCAGGACTGCCTTTTCATCACATACTTCCATTAATGACAACAAATCTTTTATTTATGCACCATAGTACTCAATTTTCTATAGTATTTATAGATAATCTTTCAAGTCAGGATATATTGAAAGCTTTAAGTGATAATGATGTAACAATATTATCTATGGTTCCAAGGGTGTATAAGTTATTTTATAGTTCTATAAAAAGTAAAATTGATTCTAAGGTTACTGCTAAAAACTTATTTAAACTTGCACAAACAGCTAAAAATATTAAATTTTCAAGAGCATTGTTTAATAAGATACATAAAATGTTTGGTGGAAAACTTACAAGAGTTATATCAGGTGGAGCTAAAACTGATAAGGAAATAGCTGATTTTTTTGACATTATAGGTATTGAATACTTTGAAGGTTATGGTTTAAGTGAAACTTCACCAGTAGTTGCATGTTCAACTACAAAACATGGTAAGAAAAATGGAACTGTAGGAAGAAAAGTTGATAATATAGAAGTTAAATTAGTTGATGGAGAATTATGGGTTAAAGGTCCTATAGTAATGAAAGGGTATTACAATAAACCTGAAGAAACAGCTAAGGTAATAACTGAAGATGGTTGGTTTAAAACTGGAGATTTAGCAGAAATAGATGAAGAAGGCTTTATTACTATTATAGGAAGAAAAAACTCTATGATAGTATTATCTAATGGTAAAAATATAGATCCTGAGAAATTGGAAAATAGGTTATTAGGATATTCAAATGAAATAATAAAAGAAATAGGAATTTTTGCTAAAAATGATAAATTAGCAGCTTTAATAGTAATAGATGATAATAAAATAAAAGAAAAAAGAATAACAAATATTAAACCATATATAGAAGATGCAATATCATTTTATAATGCAGCTTCACATGGATATGAAAAAATATTGGAATATAAGATGACTGAAATGGAATTACCTAAAACTAGAATAGGTAAATTAAAAAGATTTATGTTAAAAGATATATATTTAGGTCATATGAAAGATGAAGAAAAAGAAAAAGTAGAAGAACCAGATACTTTAGAATATAAGGTTTTAAAAGAATATATTTTTAATATGAAAAATGAATATGCTGAACCTAATGTAAACCTAGAAATAGAATTTGGACTAGATTCTTTAGACCAGGTTGAATTACTTTCTTTTATAGAAAGAAGTTTTGGAGTTAAGCTTACAGCAGAAGAATTTAAAGAAAATATTAATTTAATTAAGTTATCAGAATTAATAAAAAATAAATCTGAAAAATTTATTGAAACAAAAGATCAATGGAAAGAAATAATAAAAAATGCACCAATAAGAGAATTAGAAAATGGAAGTGGAATTAGATTTTTAAGACCTCTTGGTTGGCTTATTTTTAAAATTTATTTTAGATTAAGTATTAAAGGTAAGGAAAATATAAAAGATGAACCACAAATATTTATTGCTAATCATGCAAGCTTTTTAGATGCATTGGCACTTAATTTATTACTTCCAAAAAAAGTATCTAAGGATACTTATTCACTTGCTATAGATTGGTACTTTAAAAGCAGTTTTATGAAAAAACTTGCTAAGGAAACTAATTTAGTTTTATTAGATATTGATGGAAATATTAAAGATACAATAGAACAAATTGCATCAGTATTAAAACAAGGGAAAAATGTATTTATATTCCCAGAAGGAACAAGAACAAAAGATGGTAATTTATCACCATTTAAAAAGACTTTTGCAATAATATCAAAAGAAATGAATGTAAAAATTACTTGTTTAAAAATTGATGGAACTTTTGAAGCTTATTCAAGATATGATAAATATCCTAAACCTAAAAAAATAACAGTTAGTTATTTAGGAGAAATTAATCCACAACATTTAAGTTATGATGAAATAGTTGATAAAGCAAGAGATATGTATAATTAGTTATGTTGATTTGGTGGGGAAAAATTAAGAGGAAGAAAGGAAGAAATTATGTTTTTAAATAAATCTGATAGATTGGCGATAGTAGATTTTGACGGAACAAGAATAAGTCATACAAATCTTGTAAATACGGTAAAATATTATTCCAAGTATGTTATATCTGAAGGAATACCTAAAACTTTTAGTATTATTATGATGGAAAATAGAAAAGAATGGTTTTACGCATTTTATTCATTATGGGATATGGATTTAATTCCTGTTGCAGTAGATGCTCTGTCAAATGAAAAAGAATTAGAATATTTTTTAAATGATTCAGGTGCTACTTGCATTTATGTTTCTAATAATACTTATGAAGTTGCAAAGAAAGCAATTGAAGCCACAAATAGAGATATTAAAATATTTAATGTTGATGAAATTGAAATAGATAAAACTCTATTTTCTGAAATAGAAAAAGATGAGAGAATACTTTCACATCCAGAAATGGAAGATATAGCTGTAATGCTATATACCTCAGGAACTACAGGGCAACCTAAAGGAGTTATGTTGACTTATGGTAATATACATCATCAAATATTATCTATAAAATCATTAGAAATAACATGGGATGATGAACAGATTTTAGCAGTATTACCTTTTCATCATATACTGCCATTGATGTCGGCTAATATTTACTATATGTATCACGAAAATCAACATTCTGTGGTATTAGTAGAAAAATTATCTAGTCAAGAAATATTAAAGGCATTATCAGAAAATGATGTAACGATGTTAGTATTGGTTCCAAGAGTTTATAAGTTATTCTATAAATCTATTAAAAATACTATAGATTCTAAATGGATAACTAGACTTATATATGCACTTGCTAAGAAAATAAATAATAAGAATTTTTCTAAGAAAATATTTAAAAAAGTGCATGAAAAATTTGGTGGTAAACTAAGAAGTATGGTAGTTGGAGGAGCTAAGTCTGATATTGAAATGATAGAATTTTTCAATACTTTAGGTTTTGATTACTGCGAAGGTTATGGACTTACTGAAACTTCTCCAATAATATCAGGAAATACAATTAATCATGGATATAAGGTAGGGACTGTTGGAAAACCAGTAGATAATATAGAGGTTAAAGTTGTAGATCAAGAACTATGGGTTAAAGGACCTATAGTAATGAAAGGGTATTATAACAAACCTGAAAAAACTGCTGAGGTATTAACTGAAGATGGTTGGTTTAAAACAGGAGATGTAGTAGAAGTTGATGATGATGGATATATAAGTATAATTGGTCGTAAAAATGCTATGATAGTATTATCTAATGGGAAAAATGTAGACCCTGAATCATTAGAAATTAAATTTATGTCATCAGCTAATCAAATAATCAAAGAAATTGGAATAATAGGGCATAATGATAAATTAGCTGCATTAATAGTAGTAGATAGAAATGAGGCTAAGAAATTAAATATTTTAAATATAAACGCATATGTTAAAGATACAGTAGAGTTCTATAACGGAGCTGTACATAATTATGAAAAAGTATTGGAATACAAGATTACTGAAGAAGAATTACCTAAGACCAGAATAGGTAAATTAAGAAGATTTATGTTAAAAGATTTGTATTCTGGAAAAGCTAAAGTTGAGAAAAATGAAACTGTAAATGAGCCAAATACTGAAGAATACAAGATACTTAAAGAGTTTATCTTTAAAATGAAAGGCGTTTATCCTGAGGCAAATAAAAATTTAGAAGTTGAATTTGGTCTTGATTCACTTGATCAGGTAGAATTATTAACTTTTATTGAAAATAGTTTTGGACTAAAAATATCAGAGGAAGATTTCAAAGATAATCTAACATTAATTGGATTATCTAAATATATAGAAGAGAAATCAGCTGGATTTACTGAAACAACAGATCAATGGAAAGAAGTTATACAAAATGCACCTAATAAAGAACTTAAAGATGGTTGGTTAATGTCATTGATTAAACCAATAATGTTCTTATTATTTAAGTTATACTTTAGAATAGATATTAAGGGTTCAGAAAATATAAAGAATGAACAACAAATATTTATAGCAAACCATGAAAGTTTTATTGATGGATTAGCATTTAGTTTATTAATACCTAATGTATCATCAGAAAAAACATATACTTTAGCTATAAATTGGTATTTCAAAAATGCTTTTATGAAGTTTTTTGCTAAACATGGTAATATATTATTACTTGATATTAATAAAAACATTAAATCTACTATAGAAAATGTATCATCAGCCCTTAAACAAGGAAAAAATATTTTCATATTCCCAGAGGGAACAAGAACAAAAGATGGGAATTTAGGAGAATTTAAGAAGATATTTGCTATATTATCTAAAGAATTAAATATACCTGTAACTTGTTTAAAGATTGACGGAGCTTTTGAAGCATATTCAAGATATGATAAGTTCCCTAAACCTAAGAAATTATCTGTTAAATATTTAGGTCAAATTAAACCTGAAAACATGTCTTATTCTGAAATAGTTGATACGGCACGTAATATGTATTTAAATGATAAAAAATAATAAAAAATTTGTCAATAAAAAATACTTGACAATATTTCATTAATATTGTAAAATGTGTTGTAATAAAAATTTGGAGGAATAATAAATGTTAAAATTAAGATTAACTAGATTAGGTAGAAAAAAAGCACCTTTCTATAGAATAGCAGCAATGGAAGCATTAGGAAAAAGAGATGGGAAAGCAGTAGCTTATGTTGGAACATACAATCCATTAGTTTCTGAAAACCAAGTAAACTTAAAAGAAGAAGAAATTTTAAGATTTTTATCAAATGGAGCACAACCAACAGAAACAGTTAAATCTATATTAACTAAAGCAGGAATTTGGGAAAAATTTGAAGCTTCTAAAAAAAGATAAATAAAACATAGAATATATAACACTTAAAGAATAGATTTTATCTTAGTATTTAAGTGTTTTTCTTTTAGAAAGGAAGATAATAGAGATTATGAATAATATTAAATTAATTTCTTTTGATTTAGATGGAACCATACTTAAAGATTCTAAATTATCAAAAGGTGTTATTGAGGCTTTTCATAAATTAGAAAATAAAGGTATAATGTTAGTTGTAAATACAGGAAGAAGTATAGATAGCCTTTATGAAATGTTTGATTTACTTAAATTATCAGGTAAAAATAATTATGCTATACTTACAACAGGGGCTGTAGTACAGAATATAGATACAAGAAAAATAATTAAACATTTTTCTTTAACTCTTGATGATTATAAATACATTAGAAAAAATGTAGATGATAAATATAATTTGAGTGTTTATACACCAGATAAACTTTATTATGTTGATGAAATATTTCCAGAAATAGTAGAAGATAATGAAATACTTTTAATGGAAATGGAAAAATTTGTTGAAGATGAAAATATTGAAATTTCAAGAGTAAATATTATGGGAAGTAAAGAAGAATTAGATGAATTTGAAAGTAAACATGATAAAACTTTTCTTGATAAATACTATTTTGTAAGAACAATACCTATAAGTATAGAAATATTGAATAAAAATGCAAGTAAAGGTAATGGATTAAAAGCATTTATGGAAGAACTTAATATAGATCCTAGTGAAGCAATAGCTATAGGCGATGGGAATAATGATATTTCTATGTTTGAAGTAGTAGAACATTCTGTTGCCATGGGTAATGCAAGTGATTTGGTTAAATCTCATGCTAAATATGTTACAGATAGTATAGATAATGATGGTTTTGTAAAAATGCTAGAAATGTTTAAATTAATATAGGACTCTAAAGGCAAAACTTGTCCTAAAAAGTTTTTGAGCAAAAGCTCCATTGTAATTCTTTTATTATTTTAGATTTTTAATCGTTCGTTAGTATAAGGTGTAAAATAAATAAGTCGTAAAAATAATCGTTCGATTTAAATTTGATAAAAAGAATTACTACCAAAATAACTATTATAAAAATAATTAATAATTACCTTTTAGGTCAACTTCTATAGTTAGTTTTGAATTTTCTATATCAATTCTTTCTGACATAGAGTTGACCTTTTTTTCTAATTTTATAAATTCTTCTTTTAAAATATTTTGGTTTAGTACACCGTAATTTACTACACCTACTCCACTTTCTGCACTTGAAGTATTAGAATTAAGGACTCTTTCTAAAAATGATAATAAAGCCCTTTTATTTTTCACATCTTCTAAGTGGTAGAATATAGGTAAATCATCTATTTTATTAGTAGCATTTGCATGATTTAAAGTAGATTTCAAAGTAGCTAAATCTTGATTTATAGTTTCAAGTTCTGAATAAATTTCTAGCATTTCTTTAGCCTGTGTTTTATCAAAAACATCTTTTCCATTAACTTTTAAAGGTATATTAGAATAAGAATTTAAATTAATAAAAATTCTATTTTGTTTTTTTGTTAAATTTGATATTAAAAATATACATTGTTGTATAGTTATTTTCATATTTTCTTCCTCCTTATTTTACATGGTATAGATAAAGTCCACTACCATCTAATACATATTTTTTTGCGTTAGGATTTGGATTATCAAACCCTTTTTTAATAAAATCTATATTAATTTTATTTTCATATATGGCTAAAGCTGTTCCTACAATTATTCTTACCATAGTTTTTAAAAAACTGTTTCCTTTGATATATATATGAATATTTTTATCTTTTTTTATAGCGTAACATTCATAAATTTCTCTTATGGGATTTTTATTAGCCTTGTTTTCTTTTTTAGAAAAATTAGAAAAATTGTGTTTACCAATAAAGTGTTTTAAAATATTATTTAGTTTTTCAACATCTATTTCATAATTTATTCTTGTTATATATTTTCTGTTAAAAGGTGTAATATTCTCTTTGTTTGAAATTATATACTCATATGTTCTCTCACTACTATCATATCTTGAATTATAGTCTATATCGACCTTTTCTATAGAAAGAATTTTAATAGCATAATTAGAATATTTTTCTATTTTACTCTTGATGATTTCTAGGTTTATGTCCTTGCTAATTATAAAGTTAGAAATTTGCATTTTAGCATGAACTCCTTTATCAGTTCTTCCGGAACTTATCATATTAACTTTTTCGTTAAATGAGTTAATAAGTATATCTTCTATGGTACCTTGAACTGTGATTTTATCTTTTTGTCTTTGTGAACCATAAAAAGCACTGCCGTCATATTGATATATAATTTTAATATTATTCGTTATATTACTCATTCGGAAGTCCTTTCTTTTTTATACCCTTAGATATAAAATACTTTTCTTGAGCAAGATCAAATAATGGTTTATCAGACATACTATCAGAGTAAAAAGCAAGTATATTAAATTTAGGTAAGTATTCTTTTAGTTTAAATACTTTTTCTATGTGTTTGCAATTTTTACCCTTTATTTTGCTCACAAAATATTTATTTTGCTTAACAAAATCAGTAGCAATTAATTTATTAAAACCTAGTTCTTCTGCAATTTCTTCAAGAAATAATTTAGGAGTAGCAGAAATTAATATTAATTCTTCAGCTTCCGTTTTATTTTTCTCAATTTCTTTATAAACCCAAGAAAATATTTTTACTTTATTTTTTATCCAAAATTCATGTATTTCTTTTTTAAGATACTCAACTTCTACATTATTTAATATTTCAAAAAATATCTCTTTAGATTTTTTTAAATCACTTCTATAATATATTAATGAATGAAACACCTTATATATTTTTAAAAGGTATTTAGGGTTTCTTTTAAGAAAAAATCTCATGAAATCAGTAGATGTTTCACCACCATAAATAGTTTTGTCAAAATCATAAACAATAATATTCTTCAAGCTCACACCTCTTTTCTAATTTATCTTTTAATTTGATAAATCCTTTGGTTTTAAGTTTTTCTTCTATAGTTGTTTTATCAAAATGATTACTAAATATTTTCTTTATTTCATCATTTATTTCAAGTATTTCTGATATACAAGTTCTTTTATACCCATTAAATACTAATCTTTGTGAAAGTATACAAAGTAGAGAATCGAGTATAAGATATTTAGGAATGTTCATATCAATTAATCTATTTATTGTTGATACACTATCATTAGTATGTAATGTAGCAAGAACTAAATGACCTGTAAGCCCTGCTCTAATTGCTATTTGTGCCGTTATTTCATCTCTAATTTCACTTATTATAATAATATCGGGATCTGATCTTAGAACAGTTCTTAATATTTTTTCAAAAGTTAAGCCTATTTCTTCTTTTACTTGTACTTGAACTATATCTTCAATCTTATTTTCTATAGGATCTTCAATAGTTATTATTTTTCTTTTGCTTTTCATAAGAATGTTAATTAAAGAAAGTAATGTAGTAGACTTACCACTTCCTGTAGGACCTGTTATAAGTATAAGTCCATTACTTTTAGAACAGGCTTTTTTAAGAATAGAAATACTGTCATTATCAAAACCTAAAGATGTTAGACTAATATCATTTAAAGTTGAATTTAATATTCTTAAAACCACATTTTCACCCATATTACTTGGTAAGGTTGCAACACGAATATCATATTTTTTCTCTTTAAAAACATGGGTAAAAGCACCATCTTGAGGTAGTCTTTTTTCTGCCACATTTAATTTTGAAAGTATTTTTATTCTTGCAATAATTTCCCTTACATTTAATTTATGTGTGTCCTCTATTTTGTGAATATTTCCATTTATTCTTAGTTCAAGTTTACATACATTGTCATGTTCTCTAATATGTATATCTGTAGCATTTTTTGAAATAGCTAATTCTAAAATATTTTCTAAATTAAACAAAAAGCAACTATTTGAGGTAGTTGCCATATCTTTATTGTTATTCCTCATTTAACCCCCTGATTATTTCCTTTTTTATTTTATATCTTTTATTTCATTACTTTTATTTCATATCTTTTAGTAATTCTTCTGTTTGTTTAGTCATCATTCTATAAACCATTTTTTTAACAATGTTATACCATTTTAATTTAGATTTTTCTAATGCTAAACCTTTAATTACATCTTTCATTTGTTTTATAATTAAATCATATTCTTCAAAAGAAAGAGCAAGAACTTTTTCTTTAGGTCTTTTTTCTTTTTTACTTATATGTAGTGATTTTTCAACATAGTTAAAGAATGAAAATACATTAGGTAATTGTTTTTCATACATTATCATTTGTTTTTTCATTTCACCTATCATTTGTTCTAAGTATTTTTGTGAATTTTTACTTAATGTTACTTCTTTTTTTCTTTTACCTTTTCCAATTTTTTGAAGTAAAGCAGCCATGCTTGCTTGACTTTTTGCATTCATAACATCCATATCAGAAATGTTATTAGGGTTTACTAATTTACCTTTCAAATTATTCCTCCTTAAGTTTTGTTAATTCTATTAATGAGATGCTCCCCTCTCTTAATAAAGTAATATTTTCTCCATCTACTTTAAATATACTAGAAGAAATACCACTTAAATTACTATCATCGATATATTTATAATCTACAAGTTTTAATATTTCTTCATCTATTTCAGAATATTTTTTTGGAGCTTCTTTTCCACTAATATTAGCAGAAGTTGTCATTAAAATTCCACCAAATTTATCAATTATTTCTAATGCTTTCTTATTATTAGGTATTCTTACCCCTATATCTTCATATCCTAAAAGTTCTTTGATAAATGGAGTAGATTTTGCTATTAAAGTAATAGCTCCTGGAAAAAGCCTATCTATTATTTTATCAATTAAATTATTAGTTTCAATAATTTTATTTATTGTTTCTTTTTTTGAAACTAATGCAATAATTTTCTTATTTTTATCCCTTTTTTTTATATCAAAAATTCTATCTAAAGCTTTTTTATTAGGAATAGCCCCTAATCCATAAACTGTATCAGTAGGGAATAATATAACAATATCATTTTTTGAATTGTTTAATATATTATTCATTTTACTTTTATACATTATTACCCTTCCACATCTAAGTTTTTAGGAACTTCAAATAAATCACTTATTGCTTCTTCTTTAAATATTCTATTTATAGTTTCAGCGAACATATTTGCAGTTGAAACTATAGATAATTTATCAAATTTTTTATCTTCTGGTAATTCTATAGTATCTGTAACAATAATTTTATTAAATTCTGAATCTTTTAATCTTTCTATTGCTGGACCTGAAAATACTGGGTGAACTGCACAAGCATACACTTCTAATGCCCCCTCATTTTTAAGTGCAGCAGCAGCGTTACATATAGTTCCAGCTGTATCTATAATATCATCTATAAGTATAGCTTTTTTACCTCTAACTTCTCCTATTAAATTCATAACTTCTGATACATTAGCTTTTTCACGTCTTTTATCTATTATTGCTAAAGGTAAATTTAAAGATCTTGCTAACGCTCTAGCTCTTTTAACTCCACCAACATCAGGAGATACAACTACTGCATTTTCTGAATTAAATCCTTTATCATGAAAATATTTAGCAAATAGTGGTAAAGCTTCCATATGATCCACTGGTATATTGAAAAATCCTTGTATTTGTCTTGCGTGTAAATCCATAGTAACAACTCTAGTTGCTCCAGCTACAGTTAATAAGTCAGCGACTAATTTAGATGTAATTGGCTCTCTTGGGTATGCTTTTCTATCTTGTCTTGCATATCCATAATAAGGAATAACTGCTATAATTTCAGTTGCAGATGCTCTTTTTAATGAATCTATGAAAACTAAAAGTTCCATAATACTTTCATTAACAGGTTTAGATGTAGATTGTATTACAAACACCTTACATCCTCTTACAGTCTCATTAGATTTAGCGAAAGTTTCTCCGTCGGCAAATCTGATGATAGTTCTATCTCCAAGTTTGATACCGAGCTTTTCAGCTATTTTTGCAGCTAATTTTGAACTTGAAGTTCCAGCATAAACTTTAATTTCATGATTATTATACATTTTGAAATCCCACACTTTCTTCTATTTTTTATTCATTCCAATTTTATTAACTTGTTTTGCTCTTCCAAATGCTATACTATCATCTGGAATATCTTTTGTAATTACTGAACCAGCAGCAGTTAAAACATTTTCTCCTATTTCTACTGGTGATACTATAATACTATTACTTCCTATAAAGCAATCTTTACCTATAGTTGTTTTATGTTTTTTAATTCCATCATAATTACATGTAATAGTTCCAGCCCCTATATTTGTATTTTCTCCAACTTCGCTATCACCAATATATGTTAAATGTCCACATTTAACACCTTTATGTAATGTAGATTTTTTAATTTCAACAAAATTTCCTACTTTTGATTTTTCTTTTAATATGCTATTTGGTCTAATGTGTGCAAATGGTCCTATGCTAACATTATCTTCTATATTAGATAGTTCTACTACACTATTATCTATAGTAACATTGTTACCTATAATTGATTTTTCTATTCTAGTTCCAGAATAAATAGTACAATTACTTCCTATTCTAGTACCTTTTTCTATATATACATTAGGATAAATTACACTATCTTGCCCTATAATTACATCTTCTTCTATATATGTATTTTTAGGGTCTATAAGTATAACTCCGTCATTCATAAGTTCTTCATTTTTTCTTTCTCTTAATATTTTAGAAACTTCTGCAAGTTGAGATTTAGAATTAACACCTAACATTTCTTTTTCATCTTCAAGAACTAAACTATCTACTTTTAAATTTTCTGTGTTTAATAATTTTACTGCATCTGTTAGATAGTATTCTCCTTTTTTATTATCATTATTAAATTTATCTAATATAGATAATAAGGAATTTCTTTTAAATAAATACACTCCTGCATTAATTTCTTTAATATTTTTTTGTTCTATAGTTGTATCTACTTCTTCTATTATGTCAGTAACTTTTCCGTTTTCCTTGATTATTCTACCATAACCTAAAGGATTGTTGACGACACAAGAAAGAATTAGACAATCTAATGAATTTTTTTCAAATTTTTCTTTCATTCTATTAATTGTTTCTACAGTCAATAAAGGTCCATCTCCATTGCAAATTAAAACATCATCATTATTTTCTAATATTTTATCTTTTGCAATAATTACTGCATGTCCAGTACCTAATTGTTTGTCTTGAGTTACATATTCAGAATCAAGTACTTCAAGTATTTGTTCTTTTAGGTAACCTAATACTAAAATGTTTTTGCTAATGCCTGATTTATTTAAAGTATCTACAAGCTTAACTATCATAGGTTGTCCATTCACTTTGTGCATTAATTTAGAGATATTTGACTTCATTCTTGTACCTTTACCTGCTGCAAGAATAATTGAAATCACAAAATCACCCACTTAAAATTAAATATACATTAATTATATCATTTTTGATGTGTTATTACAACACATATAGTTTAAAATATAACAAGCGGATATTTTGATATGATATTGGGATAAGGTGTTAAATTATGGGGTGGGGTGAAGATTGGTGTAGAGATTAGTGAGAGGATTATATTTAATAATTATTTATTTGTATAAAGATATTTTAAAATATCTTAAAAGAGAAAAAATAAAGTGGAAAAATTTATAAAGTGATGGGATATATAATAATGTGTGTAAAGTAATGTATATAAAAAATTATAAAGTAAAAAAATCTATAAATTAATAAAGTAGTGTATACAAAGTAAAAAAATAAATTAATAAAATAAATAGAGTGATGTATATAAAAAGTGATGTATACAAAGCAAAAAAATGTAAAGTAATTAAAGTGAAATGACAAAGTAAAAAAGGTAAAAATAATAAAAAAGTTAAAAAAACAAAAAATACCTAAATTCCAAAAGTAAATGTCCAAAAACAACTTAAACAAGATTTAAAAGACATTCATAAACTTCATAAGATGTTGAAGAATTGAAAATTTTTCTAGGATAATTATTCATAAAATTTTCAATAAATTTAACATCTTTTTTTCTTAATTTATTCATAGACCTACCCTTAGGAATAAATCTCCTAATCATCTTATTATTATTTTCATTACTACCCCTCTCATTAGAACAATAAGGGTGAGCAAAATACCACTTAATACCTAAATCAGTAATATACTTAACATTAGAAAACTCAGAACCATTATCAGAAGTAATAGAATGAATTAAATATTTATT
>NZ_LKKW01000013.1 GCF_001891165.1 Streptobacillus ratti
CAGAAGAAAACATAAGTTTGTAGGTGAAATAAATGAAAAAATTTAATAGAGATCAAATATCACTATATTTGATAATGCTCCCGTTTATTATTTGGTATGTACTATTTATGTTTAAACCTATGTATGGATTATTAATAGCGTTTAAAGATTATAGTGTATTTAAAGGAATAGCCAGTAGTCCTTGGGTAGGACTAAAGCATTTTAGAATGTTTTTAACATCACCAGAGTTTTATAGAACTTTAAAAAATACTCTTATGTTAAATGTATATTCATTATTAATAGAATTTCCTTTAGCAATATTAATAGCACTTATGTTAAATGAAGTTAAGAATAAAATTTTTAGAACTTTTGTACAAACAGCTTCATTTATACCATATTTCATAGCTATAGTTATTGCAGCAGGTATTACAATAAATATGTTATCACCAAATACAGGTGTAATAAATATAATATTACAAAAACTTGGATTTGAAAAAATATATTTCTTGATTAAACCAGAATATTTTAGAGGAATATTTGTAGGATTAAATTCATGGAAGAATACAGGATTTAATGCAATCATATATATAGCAGCTTTAACGGCAGTAGATGAACAACTTTATGAGGCAGCAAAAATAGATGGTGCATCAAAACTACAACAATTAATAAATATTACTATACCGAGTATAATGCCGACTATAGTAGTAATGTTAATTTTAAAAATAGGTTCTATGTTAAGTGTAGCTTTTGAAACAGTATTATTACTTTATCAACCAGCTACTTATGAAACAGCAGATGTAATAAGTACTTATGTTTATAGAACTGGAGTAATAAATCAAGATTTTGGTTTAGCAACAGCAGTAGGATTATTTAATGCAGTAATAGCTATGCTTCTAGTATATACAGCAAATACTATAAGTAAAAAAGTAGCAAATTTAGGAATATGGTAGGTGATATAGATGAAGATAAGAATGAGTACAGATGAAAAAGTATTTAATGTAATAAATTACTTTTTATTAACAGTTTTTGCAATTATGTTCCTATATCCAATAGTGTATGTATTTTCTGCTTCTTTTAGTAATCCATTTTTACTAGAAACAGGACAAGTTACACTATTTCCTAAAGGATTTACCATATCATCTTTTATAGCAGCTTTTAAAACTACAGGAATATGGAGAGCATATGCAAATAGTATATTTATAACTGTAGTAGGAACATTTGTTAATATGCTATTTACCATTAGTGGTGCATATGTATTATCTAAACCAGATTTAAAGTTTAGAAAAGCAATAATAATGCTTGTAATAGTAACTATGTGGTTTGATCCTGGAATGATACCTAAATACTTAAATTTTAGAGATTTAGGTATGATAAATAGTTATTCAGGTATAATAGTAGGATTTGCAATTAATACATTTAATGTAATAATATTAAAATCTTTCTTTGAAAGTGTTCCTAGATCTTTAGAAGAATCAGCAAGAATAGATGGTGCAAGTCAATTTAGAATAATGACTAACATATATTTACCGTTATCAACATCAGCAATTACAACGGTTTCACTATTTTATGCAATATCTCGTTGGAATGGGTATTTCTGGACTATGATACTTTTAAGAGATGATTCAAAAGCCCCTTTACAAGTATTTGTAAAAAAATTAATAGTGGATAAGATGTCTAGTGGTGAAGCAGCACAATTAATTACACCAGAGAGTTTAACATCACCACAATCAATAATATATGCAATAATAGTAATTTCAATATTACCAATGTTGATTGCATATCCATTTATACAAAGATTCTTTAGAAAAGGTGTAACACTTGGAGCAGTAAAAGGATAATTAACAAAATATATATATAAGGAGAGGAAATTATGAAAAAATTATTAGCACTAGGACTTTTAGGACTAGTAGTAGCAAGTTGTGGAAAAAAAGAAGAATCGACTACAGGATCAAAAGAAACAACAATATTTGCGATGCACTTAGGTAAAGCGTTAGATCCAAAATTACCTGTATTTGTAAAAGCTGAACAAGATACTAACATTAAATTAGTAAATGTTGCTTCTCAAAATCAAACTGATCAAGTTCAAGCATACAACTTAATGCTTACAGAGGGTAAATTACCTGATATTGTTTCATATGAATTATCAGCTGATTTAGAAAACTTAGGTATAGAGGGTGGATTAATACCACTAGAAGATTTAATAGATAAACATGCACCAAATTTAAAGAAATTCTTTGAAGAAAATCCAAGATATAAAAAGGATGCAGTTGCAGTTGATGGACATATATATATGATTCCTAATTACTATGATTACTTTAATATAAAAGTTTCTCAAGGATATTTCATTAGACAAGATTGGTTAGATAAATTAGGATTAAAAGAACCAAGAACAGTAGATGAACTATATACTACATTAAAAGCATTTAGAGAAAAAGATCCAAATGGAAATGGTAAAAAAGATGAAGTTCCATTCTTCGTAAGAGCTAATAATGTTAGAAAAGTTTTAACTTCATTAGTTGATT
This sequence comes from Streptobacillus ratti, assembly GCF_001891165.1. Taxonomy (NCBI): domain Bacteria; kingdom Fusobacteriati; phylum Fusobacteriota; class Fusobacteriia; order Fusobacteriales; family Leptotrichiaceae; genus Streptobacillus; species Streptobacillus ratti. Next base: position 2,502 of record NZ_LKKW01000013.1, read on the forward strand.
TATTCAAAGCTTCACCTATATGGTATGAAGAAAATGGAATGGTTAAATATGGGCCTGCACAAGATGAATTTAAACATGCAATTAAAGAATTAGCTAAATGGTATAAAGAGGGATTAATAGATGAGGAATTATTTACAAGAGGATTAGAAAGTAGAGATTACTTACTATCAAATAACTTAGGTGGAGCAACAGATGACTGGATAGCTTCAACTAGTTCATATAATGGAAGTTTAGCAGATAAAATCCCTGGATTTAATCTTAAATTAGTTCTTCCTTATGAATTAAATGGAAATGCTAAAACAAGACATTCAAGAACTACATATTTAGGTGGTTGGGGAATTTCTAAAGATGCTAAAGACCCAGTTTTATTAATTAAATACTTTGATTACTGGTATTCAGTTGAAGGTAGAAGATTATGGAACTTTGGTATAGAGGGTTCTGAATATACATTAGTTGATGGTAAACCAGTATTTACAGATAAAGTACTTAAAGATCCTGATGGAAAAACTCCACTTGCAGTATTAAGGGGAGTTGGAGCACAATATAGATTAGGAGCATTCCAAGATGCACAATATGAATTAGGTTGGGCTTCTGAAAGTGCTAAAGCAGGATACAAATACTATATGGATAATGATGTAGTATTAGATGAGTTACCAATACTTAAATATACTAAAGAAAAATCAAAAGAATTCGTTTCTATAGATACAGCTTTAAGAGCAGTTGTTGAAGAAAAAGCTCAACAATGGATTTTAGGTTCTGGAGATGTAGATAAGGAATGGGACGGATACATTAAGAGATTACAAGATTTAGGATTATCTAAAGCTGAAACAATTCAAAATGAAGCACTTAAGAATTTTAATAAATAATGTTAAATAATAAAGGGAGAAGTAATTCTCCCTTTAGTTAAAAGTGGAGGTTAATGTGTTTAACTTTAGTAAGAATTTTAACTATGTATTATGTAATTTTAATGTAGATATGTATATAGAGCAAGCAGAAAATATATTAGAAAATAGACTTAAATTTATTCATCCATGGGATATGGAAAGAACTTCACAATATTTTACTATTCCAAAAGATTGGAATAAATATGTAAATGATGATGAAGAATGGATATTTATGAGAAGTAGAATGAACTATTTTGACCCTCTATTTCTAGCTTATGAAAAGAATAAAGATAAAAAATATTTAAATAAGATAAAAGAAATAATTTTTGATTTTATTAATACTCATAAGAATTTAAAATATGAATTAAGCACAAGAACTTTAGATAGTGGAATAAGAATAATAAATATACTTAAAGCTTTAATATATTTAAAAGAGTTAAAATACATTACTAAAAATGAAGAAGATATTATAGTAAATCATTTAGATAAGACTTGTATATATTTATTTAATTCATTTTTAGAAAAATACTATCATAGTAATTGGGGATATATACAGATGGCTGGAGTATATACTTTTGCTTTGATGTATAATAAAGAGTATGCTAAAAAAGCAAAAGAATATATGAAAATACAACTTGAAACACAAATAGATAATGATGGATTACATATAGAAAAATCAATGACATACCATTATCAAATGTTAATTTATACTGTATGGATAGTTATGGTAGAAAAAAATATTAATATTAAAGGAAATCTATTTACTAAATACTTAAAGAAAATGCTTAAATCAGCAGAAAAATTACATTATCCGAATTTTAAACAAATTAATTTTGGTGATAGTGATGATGATAATGTTGAAGATATTTTGTCAATGGCAAATGCAGTGTTAAAAATAAAGGGAGAATATGCTTTAAAAGAAACTTCATATATGTTTGCAGGAGATTATGTTAATGGATACATATTAAAAAAAGTTGAAAATAAAAAAAGAGAGTATTTATTAAAAGAAAGTGGATATTATCATCTTATAAACAACAATTACTCTTTTAGTAGTTATTTAACTAATATGACTTCTGGTCATTTACATGTTGATTTATTTCATTTTAACTATTTCAACAATGTAGAAATGTTAGTTGATAATGGAAGATATACATATTTAGATAATGAATATAGGAAATATTTGAAAAGTGCTTCTGCTCATAATACATTAGTACTTGATAATAAAGAATTTTTAGAGATTAAAGATTCATGGGAATATACTGGTAAATATCCTTTAATAAGTCCCATAAGTAGAGTAGAAGATAAGGGTGTAGTTTGTATTAAAATGAATGTATTTGATATAGAAACTAGTTCATATATTGAAAGAAAGTTTATACTTTGTGAGGATAATGTAATAATAATAAATAGAATATATTCTAAGGGTAAACATAATTTGAAAATGTATTATCATTTTCATCCTAAGTTAGAAATAGATGAGGAAAAAGAAAGACTATTACTTAATAAACATATATATTTAAATGTAGGGGAATATATGATGAATGAGGGAATATATAGTAGTAGATATAATGAAAAAGAAAAAAGTAAGTTTGTTAAACTAGAATACAATTTTACTGATAATGTACAAATAATTCATAAGATATTAAATAAAAATATACAATTTGAAGAAATATGTTGCAATAATAAAGTATATTCTTGTAAAATTATTTCGGGAGATAAAGAATATAAGATTTTTTGTAAAAATGAAGATAGTATAGAAAAACAAAATGTTTCATATATTCAAAATAATCCTTTATATAAAAATTTTAAGGTGGTTTTAAAATGAAAAAAATAATAATATTTTTAGCTCTAATTGTAGGAATTTTAAGTTTTAATAATCAAAATAAAGAAATACAAGGTATGAAATTAAAATGGAAAGAATTTCTTTTAAGTGTACCTCATGATATCTCTTTAAAAGAAATATCTAAAGAAAATAAAGAAAAAAATATACAAAAGTTAAATGAAAGCTCAAAAAATATCTTAAATAGAATGAGAGTTTATGAAACACAGGATTATGTATTTAGAGATTATCAAAATATGAGTAGTGGACCTCATGTATTAAAATCTTTAAAAGACATACAAAGTTTAATAAAGGCATATCTTACTCCAGATACTAAAGTTTATGGAGATAAAGAAGTAAAGGAAATGATAAACATTGGTCTTGAAATAATATCTCAAAGAGGATATGTAAAAGGAGCCATGGAAAAAGGAAACTGGTGGGAATGGGAAATTGGTATACCTAAAACATTAAATGAAATATTAATTATTGGAGAAGAAATAATAGAAAAGGAAATTGCAGATAGTCTTTTAGAAGCTTCACATTATTTCCAACCAGATCCAGAATTTTCAGGGGCATCACCTGCTGCAAGAACTTCAACTAGCCCTAATAAGAGAGTTTCAAAAGGTGGAAATAGAATGGATACAGCCTTAGTAACTTATGGTAGAGGAATATTAGAGGGTAATGCTTCTGAAATTAAAAGAGCAATAAATTCAGTTGCTGTAGTTGGAGAATATGTTGAAAAAGAAGATGGATTCTATAAAGACCATTCATTTATACAACATGAAAATGTAGCATATAGTGGGACTTATGGGCAAGTATTATTAAATGGTCTTTCACAATTTATATACCTAACAGGTAATACTTCATTTGAAATAAATAACCCTAGTATTATTAATATTTATGATGTAATAATAAATGGATATTCTTATTTATTAATTAATGGAGGAATTAATGATTCAGTTAATGGTAGATCTATAAGTAGAGATGATTCAAATGATTTACTGAGAGCTAAACCTATTATTAATTCACTTGCTTTAATTTCACGTGGTGCTAGTGGTGAATATAGAAGTAAAATTGAATCTATAGTTAAAAAAGCAATATTAGATAATAATTTAGAATATATGCCTAATACTGTTAATAATTTAGTAATAGCAAATATCTTAAATGAAATAGTAAAAGATAAAAATATTAAACCTTTAGAGGTTAATGGAACTAAAGTATTTTCATATATGGATAGAGCAGTTAGTATAGGGTCAAATGGTATGAAGTTTGTATTGTCTATGCACTCAAATAGAATAGCAAATTATGAAACTATGAATAAGGAAAATTTAAGAGGTTGGTATACTGGAGATGGAATGACATATATTTATACTAATAATTCTTCTGATTTTGTAGAGTATTGGCCAACTGTAAATCCACTTAGATTATCAGGAACTACAGAAAGTACAAATAAAAGGGCAATTTCAACTGGTGAAAGAAGATTACCTAAAGATTTAAGCCCTAAAACATGGGTTGGTGGAGCTGATACTGGAAGTGAAGCCTTTATAGGTATGGACTTTATTTCTTGGAATAATTTAACAGAAGCTAAGAAAAGCTATTTACTATTAGATGGAATTATGGTTGCAATTGGTTCAAATATTAAAAGTACTGATGGAGAAATAATAACAGTTGTTGATAATAGAATCAATAATGAGAGTTCAAAAAAAATAGTATACACAGCTTTAATGGATACTAATATAGAAAAAGAAATAGTTCAAAGAACAGGAAGTTTCAAAAAAATAGGAGGTAAAAAAGACACTCCTATCACTAAAGAATTTGTGGAATTAATAATTAATCATGGAAATAATCCAACAGATGCTAAATATGCTTATGCTGTTTCTGATAAAGAAGTAAAAGGAGTTTCAATAAAGAGATTAGATGATGTTGCACATATTATAGAAAAAGATAATATATTAGCAATTAATTCTTGGAAATCAGATAAACTATACTTTGATGGAATAGAAATAAATAATGCTATATCATTAATTAGAAAGGTAAATGGTTCTAATGTTAGTTTAACTATAGCAGATCCTAATCATAAATTATTAGAAGCTAAAATAGTATTAGATGGTTATTATACAAGTAATGATTTTTCAGTTATGAATAAAGATAATAAAACTATAATCACTGTTAAATTAGATAAAAATGGTATGAGTAAAACAATAAATTTAATTAAAAAATAGATGGGAATATTTATGGATAAGAAATATAACTTAATCTTTCTTTTTGCAGATCAATGGAGAAGAAATGCAGCAGGTTTTGTAGGTACAGAAGATGTAATTACACCTAATATAGATAAATTTGCTAATGAATCATTAGTCTTTACTAATGCTGTAAGTACAGGACCTTTATGTTCTCCAAGTAGAGCAAGTATACTTACAGGTACATATCCAGCAACTCATGGGGTATGGACTAATTGTAAAACAGGGCTTTATGATGTATGGCTAAAAGAGGAATCAATAACAATAACAGATGTATTAAAAGAAAATGATTACTATATTGGATATATAGGTAAATGGCATTTAGATAATCCTGAAGAAAATGTTGAAGAAAAACCAAAATCAGGTGCAAGAAATTGGGATGCCTATACTCCACCAGGTAAAAAAAGACACGGTATAGATTACTGGTATTCATATGGAGCATATGATAATCATTTAAAACCACATTATTGGGAAAATAGTAGTGAAATGATAGAAATAGATAAATGGTCAGTTGAGCATGAAACAGATAAGGCTATAGAATTTTTAGGTAAAAATAAAGAAAAACCATTTGCCTTATTTTTATCATGGAATCCACCTCATACACCTCTTGATTTAGTTCCTGAAAAATATGTTGAGCTTTATAAAGATAAAAAATTAAGAGTAAGTGATAATGTAATATTAAATAATGTAATAGATCATACAGAATCTATGCCAGAACCTCTTAATTTTACAGAAGATGGATTTCAAGATGCACTTAGAAAATATTATGCTGCAATAAGTGGTATAGATGAAAATCTTGGTAGAATAATAGAATATTTAAAAGAAAATAATCTATATGAAAATAGTATAATAGTTCTTACAGCAGATCATGGAGAAATGTTATGCTCTCATGGTTTATGGAGTAAACATGTATGGTATGAAGAATCTATAGGAGTGCCATTTATGATTAAGTTTGGTGATAATAAAGGAATTACTGAAAGTGTATTAAGTGGTGTAGATATAATGCCAACATTATTATCATTATTAGAACTAAAAATACCAAAAACTGTTGAGGGAAAAAATTTAAAAGAGGTAATAACTAATTTAGAAGAAGATTTAGATAATAAAGCAATAATTGCTGCATATCCAGGTCAAATAAAGTCTATAGAGAAATTTAAAAAAGAAAATTTAAATAATCTTGATTTTGGTTGGCGTGCAGTTAAAAGTAGAGAACATACTTTTGTAATTAATAAGGGGTATGAACCTGGTAGAGAAATTGAAACTTTATTATACGATAATGTAAAAGACATTTATCAACTTAATCCTAAAATTATTAAAAATATTAGTGAAGATAAAATTGCAAGTGAATTAAATGCCGTTTTAGAAAAATGGTTAAAAGAACATAATGACGGATTTTAAATAAGGAGAATTTATGGAATTGTTAAAAGAAGTAAGAGAAAAATTTGAAAAAATAGAATTAAAAAATGAAATAATTTATAGAGGATTACATGAAGCATTAACAAAAATTGATGAAAATTGTAATGTATTTATCAATCATTTTCCTAGACCATCAAGTGTCAATAATATTTATCCAGCTATATTAAATGGTGGTGAATGGGACGATTGGACTAGTGGGTTTTGGACAGGTATATTATGGCTTGCATATGAGATTACATTAGAAGAAAAATATAAAAAAATTGCAGATTATCAATTAAAGACATATAAGGAAAGAATAGACAATAATATAGCTGTAGATCATCATGATTTAGGATTTTTATACATTCCATCAGTTGTTGCAAATTACAAAATAACTAATTCTGATGTCGCAAAAACAACAGCAATTAAAGCTGCTGATGTTTTAATTAGAAGATATAGAGAAAAAGGGGAATTCATTCAAGCTTGGGGAGTTTTAGATAAACCCGAAGATTATAGATTAATTATAGACTGTAATTTAAATGTTCCATTACTTTTCTGGGCAAGTGATGTTACAGGGGATAATAAATATAGAGAGGTTGCAACTAAACACTTAGAAACAGTTTCTAAGGTCATAATTAGAGATAATGGTACGACTTTCCATACTTTCTATTTTGATACTGAAACAGGTAAACCTTTAAAAGGTGTTACTGCACAAGGTAAGTCAGATGATTCAACTTGGGCAAGAGGACAAGCTTGGGGAGTATATGGATTTGCTTTAGCATATAAATATTTAGGAGATAAAAAATTTATAGATATATATAAGAAAGTAACTAATACTTTTTTAAATAAATTACCTAAAGATAATGTGTGTTATTGGGATATGGATTTTAAACCAGAAGATATGGAAGAAAGAGATAGTTCTTCATCAGCTATAGCTATTTGTGGAATTTTAGAAATGAATAAATATTTATCAGATGATGACCCTGATAAACAGATTTACTATAACTCTGCAATGGCAATGATGAAATCATTAATAGAGAAATACACAACTAAAGATATTAATTCAAATGCCCTATTAAAAGAAGCTGTTTATTCAAAACCACATAATTCTGGAGTTGGAGAAAGTTGTATATGGGGAGATTATTTCTACATGGAAGCTATAATTAGATTATTAAAACCAGAATGGAATATTTATTGGTAAGGAGAATAAAAATATGAAAAAGTTAGTCTTTTTATCGTTACTAGGAATGTTATCGCAAGTAAATTATGCTACTACAGGTGGATTTTTAAGAAGTGATTTGAAATATGTACATAAATTAAAAGAATTTGAGTATGATGTTAAAGGTGTTAGGACTAAGAATATTGGACAACCATTATCTCAAAATGTTATTTTTAATTTAGAAAGTGGAATGTATTTCTATGAAAACAAAAATCTTTTTCTTTTTGGTGGAATTGATTCACAGAATAAAAAAGAGGGAAAGAAAAGAGATGATAAATCAGAATACTATTTTGGTGCAAGATTAGATGCTCCAATAAGTGATAATTTTGATTTGATTTTAACAGTCGGACATAAAAAAGGTTATGTTGTAACTAAGAAATTAGTAGAAAAAGAAAAAAATACTAATAATAATAAATATAAAAGGATTGAAAGTAAAAAAGTATTAGAAAATGTTATAACTGAACATATTAAAACAAGAGGGAAAAAACATGATTTAAAAGAGAATGGATATAGTTTAGATGTTGATAAAAATACTATAATTTCTGCTGTTTTAAGTGGAAGAGTTAATAGAAAAACTAGTTTAACTTTAGGGTCTATATATACTAGTGATAATATGAAACTTGGAACTCATAAGTATGAGGGATTTATTAAAACATCTAGTAAAGTTTCAAACAAAACTTTTTTAAAGACAGATAATACATATACAATAAATAAAAAAAATATAAAAGAATTTGGTGGATTAAAATCTATATTTAATTTATCAACTAAATTGTCATCTAATGAAAATTTAAATAATGAAATATATTTTGAAGCTAAGAAATTATCTAAAATAAATGAATTTAAATTTAAGTCTTTAAATGAATATAGAAATTCAAATATAAATGATTTAAAACTTTTTTCAAAGGTTAATTATGAGGCTATAGTTGATGCACGTAAGAATGGAAATTATGAACATAAACCAGAAATTAAAATTGATTTAGAGTATAAAAAGGATAGAACAAAAATAGTTTCTAGCTTTGAAGATAAATTAGAACTTAAACATAATTTTAAAAATAAACCGATTATTACTAAATTTAAAAATACTTTTAGTGCAGGAATAAATTTAAGTAATGTATATAATAATTTTGATAAGAGATTTAATTTTAAATATACTTTATTATCAGAAAATAATTCTAATCTTACCATTAAAAAGATTAAAAACACTTTTGATACAACTGTAGTTTTAATTGATACAAAGAATAATATTGGAAATAGATTTAATCTTAAATATGCTATAGGTGTAGAAAAATTAAATAAAACTAAATTTATACATGAATTGTTAATAGGTCCTAGCTTTTGGTATAAAAATGATGATTCAAACCATTCTATAGATTTAAGATATGCAGTTAAATATGGAACTGGTAAGGGAGATAATAGTATATTTGCTGTACTGTCTAATGATAAAAAATATACAATAGATAATAATGTTGTTGATTTAAAATTAGGACTATATAATTATACTAATTTTGATACAAAAGGATTTAAAAAAGATGGAAAATTATTTAATAATTTTCTTTTGGATTCTAGTTTAAAATATGAAAATAGTTATAGAAGATTTAAAACAACAGTACTTGGAGAACTTCAGTACTATAATCTATATAGAGAAAAGGGTCGTATAGATAAGAAAGATAATAAAGAAAAAGATAATATAGTAAATTCAGTATTATCTAAATTAAATTTTGAATTAAGATATGCAGTTACAAGAAAAATTAATACTGTATTTAGTCTAAATAATACTTATGGGTATAATTTTTTACAACAAGAATACTATAAAGTTACGAGAGATTTCATAAAAGCTTATGGTGCTGGGAAATATAAGGATAATAAGAGTACGGCTATAGATAAGTTCGCTGAAAAACTAGATCCGAGTAGACAAGATTCTTATCTTAAAAACTTACCTAATATTAATAAAATAGAAAGTGAAATAAATACATTACATTCCTATAGAATGACTCCTAAATTTTCACTTGTTATTAGAGAATTAGGAGGTAGATTACAACTTATACCATATATAGAGGGAGTATTTGATTTTAAAAACTATAAATATAATTCTAAAGCCTATGCTGATGAACTAAAGAAAAAGAAAGCTGAACTTGATAATGAAGCTAATGGAACACCAGAAAGAAAGAAAAAACTTGAAATATATCAAAAAGCTATTAAGGATACAGAGGCTAATAAGAAATTTAATTTTAGGAACTTTGAGGGTAAAATAGGATTAAATATTAAATATACATGGTAATTATTTGAGGGTAAATATTTACTCTCTTTTAATTTTACTAAAATTAAGGTATAATATTTAAAATATATAATATATTAGGAGGGAAAAATGAAAAAAATATTTGGATTTTTATTTCTACTATTAATTTTTACGGTTTCATGTAGTACGGGTCCTAGAATTAGTCCAGAAGAGATAAAAGTTATTACAACTAGGGTATATAACAAGCCTATGAAAGATGTGTTTTTTGCAACAAGGAATATGATAGCTAATCAAGAATATAATATTATTTCAGCTGATTTAGAATCTGGATTTATTAAAGGCTATTCAGAAGTACAAACTAGTGATGAAGCATTTAATGTTCTTATAGGTTCTAAAACATTTAAAAATAATACTATTCAAGCTACATTTACTGAAAGAGAAAACTCAGTAGAAGTAAGATTATTAGTTAGTGAGCAATATAAAGAGGAAGATGGAATTGGAATATTAGATGTATTAGCACTTGATTTTAGAACTTCAAAAGGGCATACAAAATTAACTCCTATATATGATATAGAGTTATATAATTATCTATTCCATTTAATTCAAATAGAACTTAAAAAATAAATTTTGGAGGGGAAATGTATATTACAAAAGGTAAGAGTATTAAAGGTTATGAAGTAACAACAGAAACTAATGGTAGTGTGTATAATATGGATTATAAGAATTTAAATCCTATAGGTACAAGTCCAGTTGGACTTTTAAATTCAGCATTAGTTGGTTGCATAATAATGGTGATTAGATTGTATTTTTCAACTATGCAGTTAGATGTTAAAGTTGAAGTTGAATCAAAAATTGACGGAATGAATATTGAAATGGATATTAAATTAGATACAGAGGTAAGTGAAGCTGAAATAGAAAGAATACTTGTTTTTGTTGAAGAAAAATGTACTGTACATAAAATGATGTCAAAAGAAGTTAAAATAGTAAAAAATATAAGAGGTGTATAATGAAATTTATTGCAGAAGAAAGTTATTGGGAACTTTTTCCAAATTCAAAATTAGGAATAGTTTTAATAGAAGATATGAATAATGAGGGAGAAAGTTTAGAAGAAATAAAAGAAGCTCTTATGATAGCAAATGGAGAAGCTAAAAAATATTTTATTAAAGATAATTTTAGTGAAAATCCAGTTATATCAGTTTGGAGAGAAGCATATCAAAAGTTTAAAACAAAAAAAGGTGTAAGATCTTCTATAGAAGCATTGCTTAAAAGGGTAGAAAAAGGGAATGAAGTTTCTAGTATTAATCCACTTGTAGATATATATAATACAATTTCATTAAAATATGCAATGCCATGTGGTGCAGAAGATAGTGATACTTTTAAAGGTACATTAAGACTTGGTATAACTGAGGGAGAAGATGAGTTCTATTTAATAGGAGAAGATAAAAATAGCCCTACATTACAGGGAGAATTATGTTATAAAGATGATTTAGGAGCTGTATGTAGATGTTTTAACTGGAGAGATGGAAAGAGAACTATGGTAACAGATAAAACAAAAAATGCTTTCTTAATTATTGAACTTATAGATAATAGTAGAGAAGAAGAATTTAATAATGCTTTAAATGAAATTTCAGAAAATGTACAAAAATACTTAAATGCAAAAACTAAAGTTTTTGTATTAGATAAGGATAATAGAGAAATAAATTAAAATTAAAGGGGCCTTTACTAAATGAGAAGCCCCTTTAACTTTATATATTTCTATCGTTTAATATTTCTTGATATCTTTCAAGTAATGCTGAAATTAGACCATCAGCAATAGCTCTACTTATAGTTCCAACTCCAAATCTTTCACGTCTAATAATACTTGTAAGCATGGCTCTAATTCCTAGAATATTTGCAGTAGGTATAGCCTCTTTAAATGAGTGTATTTTAAGTCTACGTATTGTATCGGTATATTTAAAGTCTATAAAATATGGATTATTAATTAGTCTTATTAAATCATTAACTTCTTGACCATAATCAGCAAAAAATTCAGGTGTTTTCCTATTATTAGTAGGTAACCATCTAACTATTTCTTTTTTATCAAAATATGGTTTATACTCTAATATTTTATTCATCATAGATATTTTTTCATTACGTAAATTAGATAAAGTTTCATTATAATTATTTATGAAATCTATACATTTTTCATCTAAATATTTTGATATCTCGCTATATATCTCATCATCAATTCCATAGTAAGCTTCGGCTATAACTATAGAATTATTATCTTTATTTAAAGCATCTTTAAAACTTTCACTTTCAAATAATATATGTAAACTATATGTTTCTGTAACATATTCTTTAATGTATTCTTTACTTGCTCCCATTCTAGCTAAAAAAATTGATGCAGATAAAGCTTTAGCTTCTTTAATACTTTCAGTATTATCAGTAATTGATTTAGCAGAAATTTCTGTATAATTTTCTACATCTCTTAGATTATTATATAACCATGCAGAGGCAGAAACTACATAGGGTAGAAAATCTTTATCTTTATTTATAACCCTCATTATTTCTTTTTCAGTTAATTCTTCGTTACCATATCCAGATATTAAAGCTTTTGTAACTTCTATAGACATTAAAGTAGATTTAGTAATTTTTTTAAATTTAACTATGTCATTTATTATTGCTCCTAACACAACTTATCTCCTTTTAAATTTCTTTACATCATAGCCTAGTTCATTAAGCATTTTTTCATTTTTTCTCCATTTTTTACTTACCTTAACCCATAGTTTAAGATTAATTTTTAAATCTGTTAATGCTTCAATTTCACGCCTAGATTCTATACCTATTTCTTTTAAAAGTCTACCACCATTTCCTATTATTATTCCTTTTTGACTATCTCTTTCAACATATATATTAATATCATAACGTCTTTTGCTATCAGTAGATTCAATATTTATTATCTCAAGTGCAACTGAATGTGGTATCTCATCTTTAGTTTTTTGTAATATCTTTTCTCTAATAGTTTCTATAACTATTTTATTGACTGAAATATCAGTATAGTAGTCTTCAGGATAGAACCATATATCATTAGATAAATATTTTTCACAAACTTCAAATATTTTATGTATTCCTATACCATAACCTGCTGACATGGTAATTATTCCCTCAAATTCTCCTAATTTTTCCTTTATTTTTTCCACCTTATTATTTAATTCTTCATCACTCATTTGGTCTATTTTGTTAATTATTACATAAGTTGGAGTTTTAGAATTTTTAATATTCTCATTAACAAAAATATCTCCTGTTCCAATCTCCTTAGTCCCATCAAGTAAGAAAAGTATAAGGTCGCATTCATCTAAAGATTCTATGGCAAGATTAGTCATATATTCTCCAAGTAAATGTTTAGGTTTATGTATACCTGGAGTATCTATGAATATGTATTGATTTTCTCCTTTATTAACTATTCCCCTTATTTGATCTCTTGTAGTTCCAGCCTTATCTGAAACTATAGCAACTTTTTCATCTATTAATTTATTAATCAGAGTTGATTTACCTACATTAGGTCTACCAACTATAGAAATAAAGCCTGATTTCATTTTATCCCCTCATTTTTCTAATATATAATTTTAAAAATGCACCCTAAGGTGCATTTATATCAATAACAGTAAAATTCCTATTTTTCAGCTATTGCATCTACTCCTGGTAAAACTTTACCTTCTAAGTATTCAAGAGATGCTCCACCACCAGTTGATATATGAGAGAATCTTTCAGCATATCCAAGTTGTATAGCAGCTGCAGCAGAATCTCCTCCACCTATTACTGTAATAGCATCATTTAAATTAGCTATTGCTTCACAAACTCCTATAGTTCCTTTAGCATAGTTAGACATTTCAAATACTCCCATAGGTCCGTTCCATACTACAGTTTTAGCTCCAGCTAATTCTTTAGCAAATAATTCTATTGATGCTGGTCCTATGTCTAATCCCATTTCATCATCTTTAACTTCATCTACACTAACTACATGATGTTCAACATCATTATTGAATTCTTTAGCAACTACTGTATCTATAGGTAAAATTAATTTATTACCAGCTTTTTCTATTAATTGTTTAGCAAGTTCAACTTTATCTTCTTCTAATAATGATTTACCAGTGTTTTTCCCTAATGCTTTTAAGAATGTAAACATCATTCCACCACCGATAATTACTTTATCAGCTTTGTCTAATAAGTTTTCAATTACACCTATTTTATCACTAACTTTAGCTCCACCTAATATAGCAACAAATGGTCTTTTTGGTTTATCTACTGCTCCACCTATAAATTCTATTTCTTTTTGCATTAAGAACCCAGCAGCAGAATCAGCTATGTTAGATGAAATTCCAACATTTGAAGCATGAGCTCTATGAGCAGTTCCAAATGCGTCATTTACGAATACATCTCCAAGAGAAGCCCAGTATTTTCCAAGTTCAGCATTATTTTTAGATTCTTTTTTAACTACTTCACCGTTTTCAACATCTTCAAAACGAGTGTTTTCAAACATTAAAATTTCTCCATCTTTAAGTTCAGCAACTGCTGATTCAAGTTCTGCACCTTTTGTAGCAGGAATGAATTTAACAGGTTTACCTAATAATTCTTCTAATCTTTTTGCAACAGGTGCTAGAGATTTTGCAGCTTTATCTTCTTCAGCTTTAATTCTTCCTAAGTGAGAGAAAGCTATTACTTTTCCACCATTATCTAAAATGTGGTTTAATGTAGGTAATGCAGCTTTAATTCTATTATCATCTTTAATAATTCCCTCTTTAATAGGTACGTTGAAATCAACACGTACTAGTACTTTTTTGCCTTTTACATTTAAGTCTTTTAAAGTTTTTTTTGCCATGTTCTTCTCCTTAAAAAATTATATTTTACAAGTTAATTATAGCACTAATGCCTTTTTTTTTCAAGTTAATATATTTTACAAAAAAAGTGGAAAAAATAGTTGAAATGTAGTATAATTGGATATACAAAATTGAAAGGTGGATTTCACATTATGAGAAAAATTTCTGAAAATGTTTACGCATCTATGGAAAGACTTTCTAATAAAGAGGGAATAATAGGTGCTTTAGCAATAGATCAAAGAGGTTCTATTAAAAAAATGATAGGAGCTTATTCAGAAGCAACTACTGAAAAAATTGAAGACTTTAAAAGTTTAGTATCATCTGAATTAACTAAATATGCTTCATCTATTTTATTAGATCCAGAATTTGGATTGCCAGCATCAAAAGTAAGAGCAACAGATGCAGGATTATTATTAGCATATGAAAAAACAGGTTATGATGCTACTAAGAAAGGTAGATTACCAGATATCTTAGAAGATTGGTCAGTAAAAAGATTAAAAGAACAAGGTGCTGATGCAATTAAATTCTTACTTTACTATGATATTGATGATGATAAAGCTATAAATGAAGCTAAACATATTTTCATTGAAAGATTAGGTTCTGAATGTTTAGGAGAAGACATACCGTTATACTTAGAATTAGTTTCTTACGATGAAGCTGGTAAAACTGGTAAAGAATATGCAAAAGTTAGACCTCATAAAGTAATAGAAATGATGAAAGAATTTTCTAAAGAAAGATACAATGTAACAGTATTAAAAATGGAAATACCAGTAGATATGAACTATGTTGAGGGATATGGAGAAGAATGGGTATACACTAAAGAAGAAGCTATGGCATTTTATAAGGAGCAATCTGATGCAACTCCATTACCATTCATATTCTTATCAGGTGGAGTAAGCATGGATTTATTCAAAAAATCATTAGAATTAGCTAAAGAAGCTGGTTCTACATTTAATGGAGTTTTATGTGGAAGAGCTACTTGGGCAGATGCAATTAAACCTTATAGTTTAGAGGGAAGAGAAACAGGAATTAATTGGTTACAAACTGAGGGGAAAGAAAAAATTACATCACTTGATGAAGTATTAAATAGAACAGCTAGTGATTGGAGATTAAGATTAACTAAATAAAGGGCTAAAAGCCCTTTTTACTTTTCTCCTTTATTGTATATATATAAAAGAGTTATTAAACCAAATAATCCAATAAGCATAATTCCTAAGTTTTCTAAACTAACCTTTTTTTGCCCATCTATTATTAATTTTAAAAAAAGAAAAAACATTATTAAATAAAGTAATATTTTTAAGTATTTATTCATAAATTCTCCTATTCTTTACTTCCACCAGCACTCATACCTTCTGTAAGTTTTTGTTGAACTATAATATATAGTATTAATGTTGGTAACATCACTATAACCATACCAGCATAAAGTCTTCCATAATTAGCAGCCCCTCTACTTGCAGCCATTAATGTCATCAGACCTACAGGTAATGTTTTTTGAGTTCCTGGTAGTAATGTTAGTGCAATAATATATTCATTCCAGAATGCTAAAAAATTAAATAATATTACTGTAATAATACTAGGTCTTGCCATGGGAGCTATTACTTTAACCATGGTTATAAAATACCCAGCACCATCAATATATGCAGCTTCTTCATAGGTTTTAGATATTGATTGAAAGAAGTTAGTTAATAGATATATTGTAAATGGTAATGCAGTAGACATATATATTGTTGCAAGCATAGTCATATTATCCAAAAAGAATGCTTTTTTAATAATTTCATTTTTTCTTAAAAATTTATCTCCATCAAGTAACATTAAAAATATAGGGATAACTATGTAATTTACATTGATGAATAATCCTGCTTTCATAAAAGTAGTCCAAAAATTTCTTCCTATAAATTCCATTCTAGCAAGAACATATGAAGCTGGAAGTGCAACTATTATTAATAATATCAATGCAAGTGTAGTAACATAAATAGAATTGAATAAGTAATCTCCCATTTTTGCATTTATAAAGGCATCAATAAAGTTTTGATAATAGAAGCCTAAAGGTAATTTCCATGGAGAACCTACAAATTCAGAATTTTGTTTTAAAGAGGCTAAAAATACCCATGAAACAGGAACTATTATTGATATAGCAAAAGTAATTAATGCTATATATATAAATAGCTTATAAAGAGTTTCAGCACTCATTCTCTTTTTATTCATATTTGCCTCCTTAATATTGTAATATTTCTCTATTAGTAACTACATTTATTATACCTGATAGGGCAAATGAGAATAAAAATACTATAACTCCTATAGCCATACCATATCCATAACTTTGATTTGTATATGCTTGAGAATACATATAGCTTAAAAATACTTCTGTTGCTCCATCAGGTCCACCACCAGTTAATGGTATAACTAGTAGAAAACTTAAATTTATTGTACTAATTATGAAAAATGCTAAAGTAGCTCTAATATTTAACCAAATTAATGGTAAAGTGATTTTGAAAAATTTAATTATTTTCCCAGCACCATCAATATCAGCTGCTTCATATAAGCTTTTTGGTATAGATGACATTGCAGCCATGTACATTACCATGTAATAACCTATAGCTTGCCATATAAGGGCAAAGGCAATAGAATAAATAACTATACTCTGATCTCCAAGCCAGCCAAATTGTGGGGGTTTAATTCTAAACATTATTAATATACTATCTATTAAACCACGCCCTGGGTCATATATAGCTGAAAAAATTCCTGAAACTACTACTATAGATAATATATTAGGTATGTAGAAAATTATCCTAAATAAATTAGCACCTTTAATATTTTCTGTTACGAGTATTGCTGCAAAAATTACAGCCACTGTGAGTGTAACAATAGTAACTATAACAATTAAAAGTATTGTATTTTGAAAAGTTTTAATAAACTTTGGATCATTAAATAGTATTTTAAAATTGTTTAATCCAACAAATTTTGGATTTTTAGATAATGCACTAGTTTTAAATAAAGACATTCTAAATACTTGTAATGTAGGAATAATTCTAAATAGTATATATAAAATCATAGCAGGAGCTAATGAAAAGAATATAAATAGTTTTTTTGAATAATTTTTACTTTTTTTCATTAATTTCTCCTTTTTAATAAAATATTACAGAGAGTTACCCTCTCTGTAATGTTTATTGATATTTATTATTTAATTACATGTGGTCTTAGAGTATCAGCCATTTTAACTATATCAGATTGCCATTCTTCAATAGATTTAGTACCATTTACTACTGAATTTATAGTTCCATAAACTGTTCCACTAACATCAACACCCTCTACTGGAGTAGTTGCTGAAAATCCACCAGCAAGAGGATTTGCTCCATTTTTAAATGTTTCATAGAACACTTGATTTTCTTTGCTTAACATATCAAATGGATAATTTTTAATAGGTTGAACTGCCCCTTTTTCAGCAAATATTTTAGCTGCAGTATCAGAGTATAAGAAAGCTATAAATTCTTTAGCTGCTTCAATATTTTTAGCTTCTGCTGGTACCCAAATATGTTCAAAGAAGTTCACTGCATATTGTTTTCCATCTTTTTCAAATGCTGGATAAGCAGTCATACCCCATTTGAAATCTTTAGGAGTAGTAGCTGCCATTTCTCCAACTATCCAAGTACCGTTAGGCATGAATAATGCTTTATTATCAATAACTAATTGTTGATTTTTAGTAAATCCCTCATTATTTGCATTTGCAACTGTAGTTGGATGTACATTTTTAACTATTTCACCTAAAACTTTAAATACTTCATTCATTTTTTCAGAATTCCATATACCTTTTTCATAACTCATAGCCTTATTTAAAAATTCAGTTCCACCTTTACCTGCTAAAATTGGTGGTAAGAATGAATCTAAATATCCTGTTGTAGGGTAAGTTAATAATGAAATTCCCTCAGATTTTGCAGTTTCTGCAAGAGCGAACATTTCATCCCATGTTGTAGGAACTTTCCAACCTTTTTCTTCAAATAATCCTTTATTAAAGAATAATCCTGTAGGTGAGTTAAACATAGGCATTAAATATGTTTTACCATTTAAGTAAGGGTCAGTTTGGTTATTTCCTACTGCACCATCAGTTAATTTAGATTTAACAGTAACTTTTTCTCCTGGAATGTTCATGTCTAAAATAGAAGTTAATTCAGCTAATGCCTGTTCTTTAACAAAATTTTCAGGTATTCCTGCTTTTCTACTTAAAGCTAGCATAACTACATCTGGATAATCTTCTGCTTGAAATAATCCCGGTAATGTAGATTCAATATCTTTTGATTGATTTAATTCAATCTCAACATTGGGATTTACTTGTTTATAAGCCTCTATAATAGCTGGCCACATTTGATCACCATATGCACTTTCAAGAGCAGAAAATTTTAAAGTAACTTTTTCTCCATCTGTAGTTTTTTCATTAGATTTAGCTCCACACGAAGCTATTGTAAAAAATGATAAAATAGCAATAAATGCTAATTTAAATAACTTTTTCACTTCATACCTCCTAAATATTTATTTTTTAATCCATTTCAACTCATATTTTTTCAACATTACTTCTCCTAAACAAGTAATATTAGTTTTAATATTTTCAGCACTATTATTAATAACGGCTATGTATTCATTAAATTCATATGCTTCAACATACATATTATCACTAATATATTTTTTATCAATATCATTAGTTATGTATCTAATGATGTTGTATATAAAACGAGTATTTTCAATACTATAAGGTAATCCTTGTAAATACACTCCTTTACCTTTTCCATATGTATTTATACTTGCTTCAACACCAAATTCTTTGTTTAATTGAAGTATTTCTAAATTTTCATTAGTAGAGTAGATATATTTATTTCTATTACCTATAAATATTTTACCTTGAATTTGCTCAAATACAAGGTGTCTATGTTGTATTTCTTTCATATATCTTGAAAATTGTAAGGTATTTCCAACTTCTTTATCAACACCTAATACATCTTGTAATTGAAAATATGTTCCATTTCCATTTACTGCACTTGGATCTCCTATACCTATAAATCCATTTCCTTTTGAAACAAATTCTCTGATTGTGCTAAGTATTTCTTCATCTAACCAATTTTCTCCACCTGAAAATGAAGTATTTGCTTCTCCAACATTAATTAAAACTTTAAATTCAGCTAATTTTTCAGGATTTTTAATATCATCAAAATTAATAAATTCTATGTTATATGGCAGTCCTGATAATGCTTCAAGCACACCTATATATGAGATATTTTCCTTATTACCTGTTGCATGACCAGTTCTATTTGCTTGCCATGATTTTATTTTTCCCCATGAATTTAGTATTCCAATTTTGAAATTAGGCTTAATACATTCTTCATTTGGTGTTTTATCATGTATTTCTCTAAATTCATTAGTTGATTTTGTAACGCCATCTATAAATAGAGAGAATTTAGCTGCTAAAGATAAATATCCTCCAAAACCTATTCTATCAACTTTTTTAGTAAGTATAGCTCTTCTTGACCTCATCCAGTTATACTCCCATTCTAAGTGTGGAGTATTTCCATCATAGAATGTATCTGGGAATAGATAAGGTAGGAATCTAATTTCTTTTATTCTGATATTTTCCATATCAGAAACCATTCTAATATCTACACCGCATTCAGCAGAACCAGCAACACCATCAAGACCAATATTTTTAAAATATTTTCCATATGGCTCAGTACCAACCCAGTTATCGCCAACAAACATTATTGCCTCTTTACCATATTCATGAACTATGTCTACACATACTTTTGCAAGGGTTGAAACAAATTTTTGCATAAAGTCTATATAATCTAAGAATACTTTGCTAGGGTTTCTGAATTGATTATTATAATAACCTTTATCAATAATATCTTCTAATGTAATTTCATATCCTTTATCTTCTTTGAACTTTTCAAATATTTTAGGAGAAACCGATGCTGAATAACCAAACCAATCTCCAAATTTTTGCATTGCATGTTGATTATACATAATAGTAAAGTGATAAAAGAAAGTTGTAAATCTAACTACATTAATGTTAGTATTCTTTTCACACCATTTTTTTAAATGACTATATATATGTTCTCTTGTTTTATCAAATACTACATCATATGGTATTGATTTATCACTAGTCCAATTATTAGTCATATGATTATACATATGAGTAGTATCCCAAGTTTGTTTAGCAAAGAAGTTTACAGTATATTCATGAAACTTTTCAACATTTTGTATAATTACAGTATTACCATTAAATTTCCAATTTTCTTTAGGAACTAAATTATTAGTAGTTCTATCAAAAACTTGCCAATAATCAGTAGTTTCTGCATCAATTTCTAATTGTTCTTTGTAATATCCTGCCATTATATCTATTTCTAAAATATTATCAAAAGCTGTATATCTTTCAGATATTAATGCTTGATGTTGTATTTCTTCTGGATTTTTTCTAGGCCATTCTTGATCTTCCCTTGCAGGAAAATATGTAGAATAAATTTTAGCATCAAGAGTTTCAAAAAATTCATTTAATTTTGTACCATCACTATTTCTAATAGCATCGGCACCCCATAATTTTATTAATTCTAAAACTAATTCTTCGCAACCTTTTTCTATAGGTAATGTAACTCTACTCATTTTTTCTCCTAAAATTCATATATTTGGAATTTTTTAACTACTCTATTTACTTCACCACTAGGGAAAGGATTATCAGTAGTTAAATTAAAATGTTGTGATTTAAAGAAAGCATAGATTTGACCATAAATAAGGTAAGTAAATATTGCTTTTTCTAAATTAATTTCAACATTAGGTGTTATTATTACTTTAGTTGCTTCTTTAACATCGTTACAATCTTTTAATGAATATGTAACTATGTTATTTGCAACATTTTCTGATTTCATTTCAGTTAATATATCTAGTGCATATTTTCTTGAATATTCTTCACTAGATAATAGTAAAAATACTATAGTATTGTTATTAATAACAGATTTAGGACCATGTCTAAATCCTAAAGTGGTATCACTTTTAGCAACTACTTTACCAGCTGTAAGTTCCATTACTTTAAGTGTTAATTCTTCTGCAAGACCTTTAAATGATCCATCTCCTAGGATTATAATTCTATCTTGATTTTCATTTGCAAGAGATTTTATACTTTCAAGTTTTAAATCTCTTTCTTTTTCAACTAAAGATATAACTTCTCTCATATTTTTAGGACTTGTTTTATTATAGAAAACAATCATAGCAGTCATTAACATACTTGAAAAACTTGATGTCATAGCAAAACCTTTATCATTACTTCCCTCAGGCATCATAAGCATCAATGTATTGTTTACATACTCAGAAGTAGTAGACATTAATGCTAATTCTCCTTTAGGATTACATGTAATAAATAAATGATATACTTCTTTTACTAAACTATTTACTAGTTTTATAGTTGCTACAGATTCTGGAGAATTTCCAGATCTTGCAAAAGATACAAGTAATACTTTTTTATCTTTTTTTAAGTAATGAAGTGGATTATTAACTATATCTGTAGTAGCTATAGATGTAAAATCTCCATCTTGCATAGAATTTAACATAGGAGCTAATATATTTCCAACATATTCTGATGTACCTGCTCCTGTAAAAATTACTTGTGCATCTTTACCAACTTTATTTAAAAATTCATCGATTTTTCCTTTATTTTCTTCAAAATAATCAACAGCCTTAGACCATATTTCAGTTTGAGTATGGATTTCTTTTGCTGTGTTGTATGAATTTGTTTCTTTTAAAACATTTTCACAAATTCCTAAATAATTCATTTCATTCACCTCTTCATATTAACTGGTACTAACCATTTTTGATTATAATATATTATACTTTAAAAACTATAAAAGTCAATATATTTTAGATTTAAAAAAGTGACTTTAGGAATCCCTAAAATCACTTTATATCCTATATTCCATCCTCAAAATCATCTGATGATATTTCTTTTACTTTAAGTTCAAAACCTTTTATTTCTTCTTTACCAATTTCTAATGCAAAATGATATAATTTTTCTGGAATAGAATAATCTCTTTCAGATAATACTTCAAGAACCATAGGTAGATTCATACCACCTATTACTTTAACATTTTCATGTTTTAAAGTAAGAACTGAAGCTGTTTTAAATGGAGTTCCTCCAGCAATATCTGATAGAATTAAAATTCCATCTTTAGCTGAAATTATCTCTTTTTCTATTTGTTCTTCTAACATTTCTGGAGTTAAATCTTGAGTAAAATCTATTGCAATTAATTCTTCTGCAATACCATATATTAATTCTACTGATGAAAGTATACCAGAAGCAATTTTTCCATGTCCTGTAATTAATATTTTAATCATTCATACCCCTTATATTATTCCAATTAAAGTTCCAACTATACCAAAAATTAAAGTTATTATAACTAAATTAAGTGGAGAAACTTTCTTTCTTAATAAATATAGCATTAAGAAAGTATAAGCAACTGGTAATAATTTAGGCATAACTTTGTCAAAACTTTCTTGTAAATTAACACTAGCCTCTCCAGCAGATATAACAATTTTAGTTGTTAATCCTATGAATGATGCTATCATAGAACCTACTACAGTTAATCCTAAGATAGTTATTGATTTAGTGAATTTTTGAGTGTTAGCTTTTAATGTAGCAATTGATTTAACACCAGTTTTGTATCCATAGTGCATTAATCCAAATTTTAAAGTAAATTGCATTACATTAAATAATATAAAGAATATTATTGGTCCTATTATAGAACCTTGTAGTGCAAATGATGCTCCAAGTCCAGCTGAAATAGATAAGAATGTTAGCCAGAATAATGAATCTCCTATTCCACCTAAAGGACCCATTGTAGAAACTTTAATTGCTCTAATAGTATCTATATCTTCTTTATTTTCTTCCATTGCAACTACTAATCCTAAAATGAAAGTAATTAGTAATGGGTGAGTGTTAAGAAATTCCATGTGCATTTTCATTGATTTAGATAAATCATTTTTATTAGTATGAATTTCTTTTAGTGCAGGATTTAATGAATATAACCAACCTGCAGCCTGCATTCTTTCCATATTAAATGCTCCTTGGCAAAAGAAAGAACGAAGAGCAACTTTATTTAATATACTTGGTGTTACAACTTTATTAACTTTTTGGTCTATGTATTTATTAGATTCCATTTTCTTCCTCCTCATTTCTTACAACTTCTATTGTTTTAGAAGAATTTGAATAATAATCATATAAAGCGATTGATATTGCGATTAGTGTAACAGCTACTAAATCTAAATTTAAATAAGCTGTAGCAACAAATCCAACAATTAAGAAACTGAAGTATTCTTTCTTTAACATGATATTTAATAATAGTGCAAATCCTATTGCAGGCATCATAGAACCAGCTGTACCAAATCCGTCTATTATTTTTTGAGGGATACTTTCTATAATAGATTTTACTGAATCTCCACCAAAATAAACGAATAAGAAAGTAACTCCACCGAATAATACAAATCTAATTAATAATTGTATGTATACTAACTTATCAACACCACTAGGATTAGCTTCTTCTGCTGATTTATCCCCTAATTTCATCATTCCTGAATATAAAGAGAACATTAATGTAACTATAATTTGTCCAATAACTGCAAGTGGGAATACTATTCCTATTGCTTCTTGAGGTTGTAACCCTGATAATAGTGCTAATGAAACTCCGAAAATTCCACCAACTACTATGTTAGGTGGTTGAGCCCCTGCAAGTGGAACTAGTCCCATCCAAACAAGCTCTAAGCTTCCTCCTACCATTAATCCTGTTTTAACATCGCCTAGGATTAATCCTATAACTAATCCTGCAAATATTGGTCTGTGGAAAGTTTGAAGTCCATCAAATTGTTCAATTCCAGCAAATCCAGCCCAAATAGCGATTAAAATTGCTTTTAATAACATAAAGATTCCTCTCCTTTACTATAATAAATTAATTAATTCCTGTCCTTTATCTGTTGGTACACCTTTAATTGTAAGTTTTATACCATAACTTGAAATTTTATTAAGAACTTCTTTATCATTTTCATCTACAAATACTGTAGGAGATACTTGAGTTTTTCCCTCTGAAAAGTGCATATTTCCAACTATCCATTCATCAAGTTTTAGACCTAGTTCAGTAAGTCTTAGTACGTCTTGAGGTGTTTTACAAACTAATAATATTTTTTGACTAGGCGAAGCCTTGTGTATTATTGCAGCAGTTTTTTCTACTGAGAAATATCTAGTTTGTATTCCCTCTGGAACTACCATATCCATTAAAGATTGTTGCACAGTGTTTGTTGAAACCTCATCATTTGCAACTAAAATTAAATTTGCTTGTAAGCTATTAGCCCAAGTCATTCCAACTTGTCCATGAATAAGCCTATTATCTATTCTAGCGGCTAAAATATTTGGCATATTATTCCTCCTTAAAATTATAAACGCTTGATTTATATATTATTTTCATCGTTTATTAAAGTATAGTTCGTTTTTGTTATTTGTCAATGTTTTTATTTTTCTTTTTTTACATCTTTTGTAACTCATATCATCTAAGTATAGTAAATACAGTCCATACATTTTTTTACCATGTATTAACAAGCATATAAAAAAGAATGCCAAAACACCCTTAATTTTTTGTATCAATTAAATAATCTCTTTTTAGTGAGATGTCTTCAATTTCAACAGATTTTATATCATCTTTTCTCATTACTATAGTTTCATTTTGATACACTAAAACTATATACTCATCTTCAATTTTTGATATGAACCCAAAAGTTATCTCATCATCAAAAATATTTGTGATAGAGCATATAGTATTTTTATTCATAATTTCATGTAAAGTTGAATCTAAAATATTATCATTAGCTTCTATTTTAAAATCATTCTTTTTGAAGATGTAACTATTTAAAATATTTTCTTTACTGTTTTCTTTTATTAAAATCTCAAGTTCTTTTAAATATTTAGTATTTTTCTGTATTTTATTAATACTTTTCTTTAAAGATACAGTTATTCCAGATTCAAAACCCAGAGGATCTATTTCTCTAACTACAATGTTTTCTTCATCTTCTGCAATAATATATCCAATAGATAATATGTCATCATCATATATTTCAACTAGAATATCTTTGAATTTATCAATAAATCTCATATTATATCCCCCTATTCATATCTATTAAATAGTCTTTTTTTTGTTCTAAACTTTCAATAAAGATGTATTTTATTTCATCTCTTCTGATTAATGTAATTTCATCTTGATAAACTAAAGTAACAGATTCATCATCAATACTTTCTACAAAACCAAAACTTTTATTATCAAAAATATTTGTTATTAAACATAACATTTTTTTATTCATTGCTTCATGTAATGCTAGTTTTGAAACGTTATCATTACCCTCTATTTTAAAATCACACTCTTTGAAGATGTAGCTATTTAAAATATTTTCCTTACTATTTTCTTTCATTAAAATACTAAGTTCTTTTAAATACTTAGTATTTTTTTGTATTTTACTAATATCTTCTTTTAAAAATAGTACCTTACCATCTTCAAATCCCATAGTGTGTATTGTTTGAAGTAAAATATATTTTTCATCTTCTGCAATAATATATCCTACACAAAATTTACTATAGTTACCATTGTGATACACCTCAATTAAATCATCTTTAAATTCATTAATAAATCTCATATTATTTAACTCTTTTCTATATACTTAATTCTAATATATTTATTTTAAAAAAACAATAGTTTTAAAAAATAAATATATAATTTTTATTTAGTAATATTGTGGGTATTATAAAAGCTAAAAATATCAATTGATTTTTTAGTTTGAAAAGATGTATAATTAAATATAAAAAGATTTTATTTAGGAGGAATGAATGGAGAAAAAAAACATTTGGAAATCATACAGATTTTCTATTATTTTAATTTTATCTATAGTAATAGGTTCTTTAATTGGAGCTATATTTGGTAAAAAAGCCATGATTTTAAAACCTTTTGGAGATTTATTTATTAATTTAATGTTTACTATAGTAGTACCATTAGTTTTTGCAACTATAGCATCTTCAATATCAAATATGAGTAATATGAAAAGACTTGGAAAAATTATTAGATCAATGTTATTTGTTTTTGTTGCTACAGGATTAATAGCATCTGTTATAATACTTTTTGTGGTTAAGATATTTCCACCAGCAGAGGGAGTGAATATAATTGTTAATGAAGTTGCTGAACTTAAAGCCATATCTACTGGGGAACAAATAGTAAAAACATTTACAGTTACAGATTTTACAGAATTAATTTCAAGAAAAAATATGTTACCATTAATAATATTTACGATATTTTTTGGATTTTGTGTTAATGCAATAGGAGAATCTGGTAAAGTAATATCAAAATTTTTAGATGCTTTATCTAAAACTTTACTTAAAATGATAGGATATATAATGTATTATGCCCCTATAGGACTTGGTGCATATTTTGCAGCCCTAGTTGGAGAATATGGTCAAGAATTAATAGGTTCGTATACTAAAGCTATGTTAATATATTATCCTTTATGTATACTATATATTTTAATCTTTTTCCCTATATATGCGTATATATCTGGTGGAAAAGAGGGAGTTAAATCTTTAAAATATGTTCTTTCTCCAGCAGTAACGGCTATAGCTACTCAAAGCTCTATAGCAACACTTCCTGTAAATATTGAGGCATGTGAAAATATTGGAGTACCTAAAGATGTCTCTGATATTGTTTTACCAATAGGAGCAACAGCTCATATGGATGGTACAGTATTAGGAACTATATTAAAAATTTCTTTCTTATTTGGTGTATTTAATATACCGTTTACTGGAATGAGTACATATTTCACTGCTATACTATTATCTATAGCTGGAGGAGTTGTAATGTCAGGTATACCAGGTGGTGGATTAATAGGAGAAATGTTAATAGTATCACTTTATGGATTTCCACCTGAGGCTTTCCCTATAGTCGCAACTATAGGATATTTAATAGATCCACCTGCAACTATGATAAATGCAGCTGGAGATACAATTGCTTCAATGCTTGTTGCAAGAATGGTTGAGGGTAAAAATTGGTTATTAAAAAAAGGAGAAAAGAATGTATAAGGCAGTAGTAACTGATCTTGATGGAACATTATTAAACAGTAATCACAAGGTAAGTGAATATACTAAAAAAGTAATAAAAAAATTTGTGGAAAAGGGCTATAAATTCTATATTGCAACAGGAAGATTACATGCTTCAACTAAAGAAATAGCAGATTTTATAGGAGTTAAAATACCTTTAATTACTGTAAATGGTACAAGAATATTAGATGAAAATGGAAATGAGATATATAATAATACATTAAGTCTTGAAACAGTAAGAAAAATAGCAACACTAGATTATAAGTCATGTGGAGAAGATTTATTAATTAATGGATATTTTAGAAATGTATGGCTTGTAACCGATAAAAAAGCAGAAGAATATTATAGGAGAGAAAGACCAGATAAACCATATTTTCCTAATACTGTATCTGAACAAGAATTTATATCTAAAACTTTTAATAAAATGCACTTTATAGGTAAACATGAAAATCTGTTAAAATTAAGAGAAAAAATATTAAAAGAAATAGATGATGATTTGAATGTAGTTTTTGTTGGAAATACTTGTCTTGAAATATTTAATAAAGATGCCAATAAAGCTAAAGCAACTCAAATTGTATTAGAAAAAGACGGAATAAAATTATCTGAAACTATTGCTTTTGGAGATTCTTTAAATGATTATGAAATGTTAAAAGAGGTAGGTAAAGGATTTTTAATGGGAAATGCTATTTATTTATTAAAAGAAATAGCACCTGAACTTGAAATAATAGATACAAATGATAATGACGGAGAAGCTAAGAAAATAGAAGAAATATTTAAATTATAGAGGTGATTTGTTTTGAAAAAAATAGCTTTGGTTGTAGATGATAATCCATATATTAGAGGAAATATTAGAGAAATACTTGAATCTTCTTTTTTTGAAGTGTTTGAAGCAAAAGATGGAATAGAAAGTATAGATATGTTTTTGGAAGTTAAACCTAGTGTAGTTATTATGGATATAAACATGCCAAGATTAAATGGTCTTGAGGCGACTACAAAAATTATGGAAATAAATCCTAATGCAAATATTGCTATTTGTTCCTCTA
Organism: Streptobacillus ratti; assembly: GCF_001891165.1. NCBI lineage: Bacteria > Fusobacteriati > Fusobacteriota > Fusobacteriia > Fusobacteriales > Leptotrichiaceae > Streptobacillus > Streptobacillus ratti. The sequence goes on from NZ_LKKW01000013.1 coordinate 31,341, forward strand.
TGTTATTTATTCCATATTATCAAAAACTAGCTAAAAAAGCTGGAGCTAAGGCACTGATATCAAAACCATTTACAAAACTTGAATTGATTTCAGGTCTTAATGAATTATTAGAAGAAATGAGGTAAGATATGAAAATAATAATGGAACTTTCATATATATTATTTTTCTCATTTATTGGTCAAAGTTTAAGTAAGATAATAAACTTACCTATACCAGGATCAGTAATTGGATTAATTCTTTTTTTCTTAGCTTTACAATTTAAAATAGTTAAACTTGAAAGTGTTGAAACAACTTCAAAATTTTTAGTTGATAATTTAGCAATACTATTTATACCAGCAGGTGTAGGAATAATGATTAGTTTTAAACATATAAAAGATATATGGGTAAGTATATTATTAATATGCTTATTTACTACAATACTTTCATTAGTAGTTGCTGGGAAACTTACACAACATTTGATATCAAAGGGGGACAAGAAATAATGTTTTTTGAATTAACAAAAGATCCTTTATTTGGTATGTTTCTAACTATGGCTGCCTTTATCTTCTTTAGAATGCTTTCAGTTAGATTTAAATCATTTATTTTAAATCCAACTATTTTTTCAATAATTTTTATTATTGTTTTTCTAAATTTATTAGAAATACCATATGAAAATTACTATAAAGGAAGTGAGATTTTTAATAGAATGATAGTACCAGCAACTGTTGCATTAGCAGTTCCTTTGTACAAGAATTTTCATGTACTAAAGAAGTATTATAAAGAAATATTACTTGGTATAGGAATAAGTACTTTACTTTTATTAATTATACTTGGATTAATAATGATAATATTAAATATGGAAGAAAAGATAATAGCATCAGTACTTCCAAAATCAATTACAACTGCAATTGCAATAGGAGTTAGTGAAAAAATAAATGGATTACCTTCAATTACTGTAGTAGCAGTAATAATATGTGGGAATATAGGGGCAATATTTGGGGAACTTATTTTTAAATGGTTTAAAATAGAACACCCTATTGCTCAAGGTATTTCACTTGGGACAACATCACATGCAATAGGAACAAGTAAGGCAGTTGAATTAGGAGAAATACAAGGCTCTATGTCAGGACTTGCAATAATAATTACAGGGATCTTTACAGTACTTTTAGCACCATTAGTTTATGCCTTATTAATATTATTAAAAATATGAGGTATTGGAGGATAATATATGAAAATTATTTCACTTTTTAGTGGAGCAGGAGGTCTTGATTTAGGATTTAAAAAAGCGGGATTTGATATTGTAGCAGCTAATGAATTTGATAAAACTATATGGGAAACATATGAAAAAAAATCATAAGACACATTTAATTAAGGGAGATATATGTAATATACATTCATCAATGTTTCCTGAATGTGATGGAATAATTGGAGGTCCACCTTGTCAGTCTTGGAGTGAAGCAGGTTCTCTTAAGGGAATTGAAGATCCAAGAGGACAACTTTTTTATCAATATATTCGTATATTAAAAGAAAAACAACCAAAGTTTTTCTTAGCTGAAAATGTTAAAGGAATGATGTCAAAAAGACATAATGATGCTGTTAAAAATATTGTTTCACAATTTGAGGAAGCTGGTTATGATGTATATATTCATTTATTAAATGCAAGTGATTATGGAGTTCCTCAAGATAGAAAAAGAGTATTTTATATTGGGTTTAGAAAAGATTTAAATATTAAGTTTGATAAGCCACCTAAACAATATGGATATAAGGTAACATTTAAAGATGCTATTTATGATTTAAAAGATACGGCTATCCCAGCTTTAGAAAAAAATAAGACTAATGAGGATAAATGTAAAGTTCTAAATCATGAATATTTTATTGGAGCATATTCAACAATTTTTATGAGTAGAAATAGAGTTAGACAATGGGAGGAACAAGCGTTTACAGTGCAAGCTTCTGGAAGACAGTGTCAATTACACCCACAAGCACCTAAAATGCCAAAGGTTGAAAAAAATAAGAATATTTTTGTGCAAGGTAAAGAAGCTCTATATAGGAGATTAACTGTTAGAGAATGTGCAAGAATACAAGGCTTTCCTGATGATTTTAAGTTTTATTATACAAATTTAGATAATGCATACAAAATGATAGGGAATACAGTTCCTGTAAATCTTGCTTATGAAATTGCAAAGGCTATAAATGAGCTGTTTAATAATATTTAGTTAAATGATTATGGGGATATATTAATGAGTTTAAAAAGCAATAATCAAGGAAGAGCATATGAATTTTCATATTTAATTACACTATTTGAAGAAATATCTAAAGTAAGACCTGTTAAAATAGAAAATAACAGTAGTTTTTTAGCGGCTGAAAGAGCATGGAATACATTAAGTGATTCAGAAAAAATAACATATAAAGCAAGTGCTTTAGCAGCAGTAAATACAATATTTGATCTTGAACCACTTATTTTAGATGATGGTGATGATGAGTTGGAATTGATAATTCAATCAGATGCCAAAGGAGAAGAAGGAGATGTTAGAGCTCTTCTTATAATTAGAAGAGGAATTAAATGGGAGATTGGTTTTAGTGTAAAACACAATCATTTTGCAGTTAAACATAGTAGACTTTCTAAAAATATTGATTTTGGTAAAAAATGGTATGGAATAGAATGTTCTAAAAATTATTGGGAAGATATAAAATCAATTTTTGACTATTTGGAAGAGGAGAAGTTGAAAGGAACTTTATGGAAAGAATTACCAAATAAAGAAGATGATGTATATGTTCCATTATTAAATGCTTTTATGAATGAATTGATTAGACAAAGAGAAGATATACCTAAACTTATGGTAGAATATCTTCTTGGAAAATTTGATTTTTATAAGGTTATTGGAATTGATAATAAAAGAATAACTCAAATACAAAGCTATAATTTGAGAGGTAGTCTAAATAAGCAAGGTAAAAATCGTAAGAGAAATATAGAATTGAAAATATCATCATTACCTACAAGGATTGTTAGTTTAGAATATAAACCCAAAAGTAAAAATACTTTAGAATTATATCTTGATAGAGGATGGCAATTTAGTTTTAGAATACATAATGCCTCTACAAAAGTTGAAACAAGTTTGAAGTTTGATATACAAATAATTGGAATGCCAACAACTATAATTTCTATAGATTGTAGATGGGATTAGTTAGATATTTAGTTCTGGATTTTATAGAAGTTAATGTCGGTATTACGAGTATTATTAGTTTATACTATATTAATATTATTAAAATAGATGATTTTTGTCATCTATTTTTTATTCTATAGGAAATTAAAAAAATATCTAAGATAAAAAAATAAAAGA